>JBOGJB010000092.1:0-2115 GCA_050745085.1 Vicinamibacterales bacterium | reverse complement strand
GTGCGGGAGTTCAGCCTGGCGGCGCCGCTGGAGGCGAAGGCGGCGCTGACCGCCACGCCCGGCAGCCGCGACCTCTCGATCACGGCGCTGAGCGACCTCGTCTCGATCGAGGCGGTGGAGTATCCGGTCGGACAGTACCCGCCGTCCTACGCCCGCTACTCCGTGTGGCTGACGACGCTCACGCTCTCGCCCCCTGCGGGCGTCGCGTCGATTAGCAGCGTCAGCGTGCTCACCCACACCGAAAACCGGACGTACGAGGGCGGGTAGCGGCCGGAGGGGTGCTCCACGGCCTCAATCGCGACGAGGTCCGTCAGCGAAGCGATCGACAGGTCGCGGCTCCCAGCCGTTGCTGTCAGCGCCGTCTTCGCCTCTAGCGGCACCGCGAGCGAAAACTCGCGCACCGAGTGTTGGATGTGCCGGTCCAGCTCGCCGTCCGTCCAGCGGTAGTTCAGCGCGTCTTCGTCGTGCAAGTCTTTGCGCAGCCGGCTGCGCATTTCGGATAGGTCCATCGGTCACCTCGCTAGCAATCAGTAATTAGAACTCGGTACGCAGCCCCTGGCACTCGGCACTCCTAAACAAGCCCCAGCAGCCGCTCGCGCTCGGCCAGGATCGCCGCGTGCACGTCCGTCTGCGACTGCCTCTGGATCGTCTCCGCGCTCTGGGACCACTCGTCCTGGATCGCGACCTCGCGCAGGTGCAGCTGCATCCAATCGACGAGCGTCAGCGTGGCGCCGTTCTCGACGTTGTAGCGAGCGAGGATCAGCTGCAGCCGGTCGACAGCGGCCTGAGAAAGGGTGATCGTGAACACCTGCGGTAATGCTGGCTCAGGAATAACCACGGCTCATCTCCGATTCACTAAGACTGGTTTCGCGTAAGCGGGCGCCCGGCGGACGGAGCTGAAGCTCTGTCCCTACGAGGGGGTGCCCATCGTCTCTTGCTCATCTTCCAGTTTCTGAACATCACGCCGGCGCCAGCGTCGTCACCGTCCCGGCGCTGCCGCGCCACTTCAGCGCGCCGCCTTCCGCGTAGAGGACGCCGCCGGCGACCGGATTCGATACCGGCGCCACGGTGCGATCAGCGATGCCGACGACGCCGTCGCCGCCGCCGAAGCTGCCCGCCAGCGAACCGAACTGCGTGTTGCTGCGAAAGCGGTTGCCGTGCGCGTCGCCGATCGCGCCGGTGCCTTCCTCCTGGAAGGGCCGCCGGTTGTTGCCGGACGTGAGCGGCTCGACGCGCAGGCCGTACAGGTTCACGATCGTGCCGCCGATGTTGATCGGGTTGCGGGCTAAGAACGAGGCGGCGCTCGTGATAGTACGCCCGGCTGCCGAGGCGAAGATGATCTGGCATTTGACGCCGTTCGCTTCGGTCAGGTTCTGGGCCTGCGCTCCCGCCAGATAGTCCAGCCCGTGGGCGAAGAGCGTCGTCGCGTCGCGCGCGAGCGCCCTTCCCGCGACGCCGATAACGGAGCCCGACCCGAGCGCCGTCGTTCCGCCGATGTCGCTGACGAGTCCAGCCAGTCCGTCGATTCCGGCGCCGGTACGGCGGAAGAGGCCCAGGATCACGGGGTCGATCAGGTCGGTGATCGCCGTGCCGCTGACGCGCAGGTTTCCTCCCACGCTGAGACCGCCGGTGAGGCCGTGCTCCGGGTTCGCGCCCTGCATCAGGTAGCGCAGAACGCCCGCGACAGTCATCCGGATGCGGTCTTCGTCCGGCGTCTGCTCGACGTCGACTTTGGTGTCGCCGTCGGCATCCTGGACCTTCGAACCGCCGCTGATGCCCGCCGGGACCGCGCCGTGTACGGTTACGACGACGCCGTCATCCGGGTTGTGTTCCGTGAACAGCAGGACAGCGCACTCTCGCCCGGCGATAACCTCGGCGGGCGGAATGTCGGTGGCGACAGGCAGCCCGTCCAGCCAGACGGCCAGCGAGCCGCTGATCTGGACCGACGCCTTGTGCGTCGACGGGTTATAGGCCTTGACGACAGCGCGTTTGATGGTGCTCATGGTTCGAAGCGTAGGGGCGCATCATGACGCGCCCCTGCCCCCTGCCCCTCTCCCGCGCACGGGAGAGGGGTGTCCACGAGTGTGGACGGGGTGAGGGTCCTTACGGCCGCAC
>JBOGJB010000091.1:0-18833 GCA_050745085.1 Vicinamibacterales bacterium | reverse complement strand
GGCCTGTACGACATGGCGGAGCTGACCGACAGGGAAGAGCGGCGCATCGAGACTCCGTTCGGCGAGCCCTCCGGCCCGTATGTGATCGGCGCGCTCGGCGGCCGCCGCGTCGCCTTTCTGGCGCGGCACGGCGCCGGGCACCGGCTGCTGCCGTCCGAGCTGAACTTCCGCGCGAATATCTACGGTTTCAAGACGCTCGGCGTCGAGTGGATCCTGTCGGCGAGCGCCGTCGGCTCGCTCAGAGAGGATTACGCGCCGCTCGACCTCGTCATTCCGGATCAGTTCTTCGACCGGACCAGGGGGCGGATGAGCACGTTCTTCGGCCGCGGGCTTGCCGCGCACGTCGCCTTCGCGCATCCGATCTGCGGGCGCCTCGCCGCCGTGGCGTTCGAGGCGGCGATACGGGCCGGCGCGACCGTACACAGAGGCGGCACCTACGTGTGCATGGAAGGGCCGCAGTTCTCGACGCTCGCCGAGTCGAAGCTGTACCGGTCGTGGGGCCTGGACATCATCGGGATGACGAACCTGCAGGAGGCGAAGCTCGCGCGCGAAGCCGAGATCTGCTACACGACGATCGCGCTCGTGACCGACTACGACTGCTGGCATCCGGGGCACGATCAGGTCACGGTCGAGATGGTCATCGCCACGCTCATGCAGAACGCGAAGACGGCGCAGCAGGTCATCGCGAACGCGGTCGAGCGGCTGCCGATCGAGCGCACGTGCGAATGCGCGACCGCGCTCGCTACCGCGCTCATCACGCGCCCGGAGGCCATCCCGGCGGGAACGAAGCGCGACCTCGCCCCCATCATCGGGAAGTACGTGAAATGAGAATCGTCGTCACCGGCTCCATCGCGTTCGACTACCTGATGTCGTTTCCGGGAAAGTTCACGGAGCTGCTCCTGCAGGACCATCTCTCCCGGATCAGCCTCAGCTTCCTCGTGGACACGATGGACAAGCGGCGCGGGGGCTGCGCGCCGAACATCGCCTACACGCTGGCTCTCCTCGGTACGCGGCCGGTCCTGATGGGGACGGCGGGGCAGGACTTCGGTGAGTACCGGCGCTGGCTCGAGGCGGCCGGAGTGGATACGAGCCTCGTGCGCGAGATCGACGGCAAGTTCACCGCGTCGTTTTTCTGCAGCACGGACCGGGAGAACAACCAGATCGCGTCCTTTTATACAGGGGCGATGGCGAACGCGGCCGAGCTGTCGTTCCGAACGGCCGGACCCTGCAACCTCGCGATCGTCTCGCCGAACGATCCGGCGGCCATGCAGCAGTATGCGGAAGAGTGCCGCGCCCTGGGCATCCGTTACATCTACGATCCCAGCCAGCAGGTCGCGCGCGTGGACGGCGACGGGCTGAGAGCCGGGCTCGTCGGCGCCTCGATCCTCATCTGCAATGACTACGAGTTCGAGATTATCCGGCAGAAGACCGGCATGGATGAGGCGACCGTCGTCGGGGCGGTCCGCGAGGCGGTCGTCGTCACGCGCGGCGAGAAGGGCGCGACGATTCACACCCGCGGCGGGCAGGTCCACGTCCCTGCGGTCAGACCGCATCGCATCGTCGATCCGACCGGCGTCGGGGATGCCTATCGCGGCGGCTTCATGAAGGGGCTCGCCGCGGGCGCCGGCTACGAGACCTGCGCGCGCCTGGGGAGCGTCGCCGCCACCTACGCCCTCGAGCATCTCGGGGGCCAGAGCCATGCCTACACCTGGGACGAGTTCCGCGCCCGCTACCAGGCGCACTTCGGACCGCTGGCCCTGGCCTGAGGCGGTCCTCGTCTTCGCCGGGACAGCGCTGTCCTATCCCATCGCCCGGGCGATCGGACAGCCATGGCTCGTGCCGATCCTCAACACGCTGCCGGCATATCCGCCGCTCCTGCGGTGGGTTGCGCGGGGTTCGCTCGGCCGCGCGACGGGCCTGATGCTGGTCTGGGCGGCGGCGCTTGGCGCCTCGGCGACGCTCCTGTCCTGGCTCGAACCCGATCGGACGGCCCGGCTCTTCCTCAACGCAGATCCGTACCGTCGCGAGATGTTCGCGTGGGTGTTGACCGGCGAGGGACGCGAGAGCCGGCTCGCGGAGTTCCTGCCCCAGCATGCGGGGCATGCCGCGCTCTTCTGCGGTCTGTCGCTCGCGAGCGGCAGCCTGCTGTCGATGCCGCTGGGGGCAGCGCTCATGAACTACATGGGACATTACGTCGGCGCCCTCGCCGCAGAATCGGCGTCGCCGTGGAGGACGCTGCTGCTGGCGTGGCCCCCCTGGGCGGTCGTCCGCATTGCCAGTTTTGTAACCCTCGGTGTCGTTCTTGCGCAACCGCTGCTCTCTCTCGCGGCCCGCCCGGTCGACGCGACTACCCGCCGCGCAATCCGCTTCGCTCATTCTTCGCGCCGGCTCGTCCTGTTCGCGTTCGCCGGCCTGCTGCTGGACGTTGTTCTCAAGTGGCTGCTCGCGCCCGAGTGGCAGCCGCTGCTGCGGCGTGCAGTCGGCTGGTGAGCGTGTCGCTACCACTCTTCGAAGGAACGCCCCTTGCACATGCCGCTAACATACGCAGCCCTTGAGGGCTGCCCGGGGGTCGGCGATGAAGTGTCTCGCCCGTGTGTTTATCGTTCTCACCGCCCTTATCGCCGCGGGTGCCCCCGCGGCTTTCGCGCAGACGACCGCATCCGCGACATCTCCACAGGCCCCGTCGACCGGTGCACCGCAGAGCACGTTCAAGAGCGGGACCGAGCTGGTCGCGCTCAACGTCACCGTGACCGATCAGGGCCAGAACTACGTGGCAGGGCTGCTCGAGACCGACTTCGCGGTGTTCGAGGACGGCGTCAAGCAGGATGTCTCGTTCTTCGCGGCCAATCAGGTTCCGATCGATCTGATCCTGTTGATGGACACGAGCGCGAGCATGGTCGACAAGATGCCGCTCGCGCGCGAGGCGGCGCTCGGCTTCCTGCGTAAGCTGCGCGAGGAGGATCGCGGGGCAATCGTCAGCTTCAACGACGGCGTCAAGGTCCTGCAGGGACTCACGGCCGACCGGGCCGCGCTCGAGCTGGCGCTCACCGGTCTGCGTCCCGCCGGCGCAACGGCGCTGCACAACGCCATCTACGTCTCGTTGCGCGAGTTCGGCCGCACGGCCAAGCAGGCGGGCGAGGTCCGCCGTCAGGCGATCGCGGTCTTTTCCGACGGCGACGACACCGCCAGCCTGATCGCGTTCGAGGACGTGCTCGAGCAGGCGCGGCGGAGCGGCGTCGGCGTCTACACCATCTCGCTGCAGTCGCCGTCCGCCATCGCGCGGCGCGGCGCGGCCCGCCGGTACTTCTCGCAGTCCGACTACGCCATGAAGACGATCGCGCAGGAGACCGGCGCCCAGGCGTTCTTCCCGGAGCGCATCCAGGAGCTTCCGGGCGTCTACGGACGGATCGCCGCCGAACTCGGGGCCCAGTACTCGCTGGCCTACGCGCCGAAGAACGCGCGGAAGGACGGCCGCTTCCGCCGGGTGGTCGTCCAGATTCTGTCGCGCCCCGATGCGCGCCCGCGCACGCGAGCCGGCTACTTTGCCGAGATTCTTCGGGCTCCGCTGGCCGCTCTTGGTGTTCGCTAGCATTGCCGAACTGGGAATTGGCAATTGACAAATAATTGCCGATTGACAATCGTCAATCGTCAATCATTTTCGCAATTGCCAATTCCCAATCCGGCAATCCTGTCCCGTCTGCTCGTCGTGTCCTCATTCGTGTGGCTCGGCGCCATCTTCATCGCCCCGTTCGGGTTTGACCTGCCGTACCTGTTCGGAAGCTTCATCTGTCACCAGCATCCCGCGCGGTCCTTCTGGATCGCGGGTAGCCCGATGCCCGTCTGCGCCCGGTGCACGGGGCTCTACGCGTCAGCGAGCGTCGGCGCTCTTGTGCCGGTGGTACGCGCCGGCCTGAGAGGCCGGCGCCTACGAGGTCCGCGCCCGCCAGATCCGCGAGACACGTTGCGCGCCTCAACTGTCCGGACGCTTCTGATGATTGCCGCAGTGCCGACCATCGCAACCGTGATCGTGGAATGGTTTGGGCTCGCGCAGCCGTCCTCGGTCGTACGATTCATCGCCGCCCTGCCGCTCGGGGCCGCCACCGGCTGGATTGTCACCAGCGTGATTGACAGAGAAGGATGACTGGATCGCAGGGAACCCTCCTCAAGCTGAGGTAGACTACCGAAGATGGACGGGCGGGCGACGACCGCGGAGAAGGCCAGGCCGCGCGAGCGTGCGAGCGTGGTGCTGCTGGCCGTAGCCGGGTGGGCCGTGCCGGGCGCCGCGCACCTGTGGCTCGGTCGGCGGCAGAAGGGCCTCGTCTTCCTGATCTCATTGCCGCTGATGTTTGCGATTGGGTTGCTGCTCGAGGGCCGGCTGTTTCCTTTCGAGCCGTCGCAGCCGCTCGTCGCCCTCGCGGCGATCGCCGACGTCGGCCTCGGCGTGCCGTACCTGATCGCGAAAGCCAGCGGCCTCGGCGCCGGGCGCGTCGTCGCGTCGTCGTACGAGTACGGCAACGCGTTTCTGATCGTCGCCGGCCTGCTGAACTTTCTCGTGATCCTCGACGCGTACGATATTGCCCTGGGAAGGAAATGACGCATTTCCTTCTCCTCGTCGTCTTCGCGTTCTTCGTCTCGCTCGTCTTCGCCGTGCTGATGCGCGACGAGCCGCGCGAGCAGCTTCGCACGGGCGGCTTGCTCTTCGGCGGATTCGTCGGGGCGGCGCTGGTGCTCGGCTGGCTGATGTACCCGCTGCCGCTATGACCTACCAGCACCTCCTCGTCGACCGCGACGGCGCGGTCGCCATCGTCACAATCAATCGTCCCGACAAGCACAACGCCCTGAACAGCGAGACCATGGACGAGCTGCGGCGGGCGATTCTCGCGCTGAAGCACGATGATGGCGTGCGAGCGGTCGTCCTGACCGGCGCGGGGGACAAGGCGTTCATCGCCGGCGCCGACATCAACGAGCTGGCGGTGCAGACGCCGGTCGGGGGCCGCGAACACGCGCACCGCGGCCAGCACGTGCTCGACCTCATCGAGACGATGGGGAAGCCCGTCGTCGCGGCGATCAACGGCGTGGCGCTCGGCGGTGGCTGCGAGCTGGCGATGGCCTGCACGATCCGGATCGCCGCCGACACCGCGCGGCTGGGGCAACCGGAGATCAATCTGGGGCTGATGCCCGGCTACGCCGGCTCGCAGCGGCTCCCGCGGCTGATCGGGAAGGGGCGCGCGCTCGAGCTGCTGCTCACGGGGGACGCCATTACGGCCGGGGAGGCGCATCGCATCGGTCTCGTCAACCGCGTCGTGCCGGCCGCGCAGCTCATGACCGAGGCGAAGAGGCTCGCGGGGACGCTCGCAGACAAAGCGCCGATCGCCGCGGGTTACATCATCGACGCCGTCAACCGCGGGCTCGAGATGCCGATCGCCGAGGCCGCGCTCTACGAGGCCACGCTGTTCGGCCTCGTGTCGACGACCGACGATATGCGCGAGGGGACGAAGGCTTTCCTCGAGAAGCGCAAGCCGCACTTCAAAGGGAAGTAGTGCAGCGCACCTCACCGGAGCCGGGCGCCGACCTGCGGGCCGACGGGCTCCGCTTCGCCATCGTCGTCTCCCGGTTCAACGACTTGGTCACCACACGGCTGCGGGACGCGGCGCTCGCGACGCTCGTCGAGCGCGGCGCCTCGCGCGACACCATCGTCGTGCACGAAGTGCCCGGCTCGTTCGAGATCCCGCAGGCGGCGCGGCGCGTCGCCGAGACCGGTACCATCGATGCCATCGTCTGCCTCGGATGTCTGATCCGCGGCGCGACGCCGCACTTCGAGTACATCGCCTCCGCGGTCGCGCACGGGCTGACCGACGCCTCCGGGGAGACCGGCGTCCCGATGGCGTTCGGCGTCCTCACGACCAACACGGTCGAGGAGGCGCTGGAGCGGGCAGGCGAGGGAGCGGCGAACAAAGGACGCGAGGCGGCGCTCGCAGCCATCGAGATGGCGCGGCTCTTCCGTGCGATCGGTCGACCGTGACACTTGGCCTCGGGGATCGGCGTCGGGCGCGCGCAGCGGCGCTACAGATGCTCTACCAGTGGGAAATCGGTCGCCTCTCGATCGACGACGCGATCCGGACGTTCTGGAGCGTGGGAGACGCGGAGCCGCTGGCAGACGAGGCTCGCGGGCTCGCGGAAGGGTTGGCGCGTGGGGCCGCGGCCGGCGCCGCGGAAGCGGACCCGATCATCGCGGCCAGCGCCGACAACTGGCGGCTGGATCGGATGGCCGTGGTCGATCGGCTGATCCTCCGGCTGGCGGTTCATGAGTTTCTGCACGCCCCGGACACACCGCACAAGGTTGTGATCAACGAGGCGGTCGAGCTGGCGCGCCTGTTCAGCACGGACGACGCGCCGCGATTCGTCAATGGCGTACTCGACGGGATACGGAAGAAGTTACCGAGCAAGTCGACCGAATGACGCACGAGAGAGAGCCTGATCAGCTCGTCCAGCGCCGCGCGAACTTCGAGGAGCTGGTGCGCCTCGGCGTGGATCCGTACCCGCGCACGTTCGAGCGGACCGACACCGTGCACGCGCTCGTGGAGGCGCACGGGACGAAGAGCGCCGAGGAGCTGGAGGCGGCGCGGCCCGAGACGACGACCGCGGGGCGCGTGCTGGCGATACGGAGCTTCGGCAAGGCAAGCTTCCTCGTCATCACGGACGGCCGCGCGAAGATTCAGGTCTACATCCGCCAGGACTCGCTGCCGGAGCGGGACTTCAGGATCTTCAAGCTGCTGGACTTCGGCGACTGGGTGGGGACGGCCGGGCGCGTGTTCCGGACGAAGACCAACGAGCTGACGATCCGGGCGTCGCGGCTCGAGTTCCTCGCGAAGTGCTTCGTCCCGCTGCCGGAGAAGTGGCACGGCCTGACCGACGTCGAGACGCGGTACCGCCAGCGCTACCTCGACCTCATCGTGAACCCTGACGTGCGCCGGGTGTTCGAGATCCGGAGCAGAACGCTCGCGGCCATCCGGAACTTTCTGAACGCGCGAGGGTATCTCGAGGTCGAGACGCCGATGCTGCAGCCGGTAGCGGGCGGCGCGCTGGCGCGGCCGTTCAAGACGCATCACAACGCGCTCGACATGGACCTCTTCCTGCGGATTGCGCCGGAGCTGTACCTGAAGCGGCTGACCGTCGGGGGGTTCGAGCGGGTCTACGAGATCAACCGGAACTTCCGGAACGAAGGGATCTCGACCGAGCACAACCCCGAGTTCACGATGCTTGAGTTCTATCAGGCCTACAGCGACTACCGCGAGCTGATGGTCATGACCGAGGAGCTCATCTCCACGGTCGCGTGCGAGGCGATCGGGATGGAACAGGTCACCTTCAACGACCGTCAGATCTCTTTGAAGCCGCCGTACCGGAAGGTCTCGCTGCGCCAGGCGGCGGCCGAGGCCGCGGCCGCGCGGCTGAAGACGACGATCGAGGAACGGGAGTTGCGGCAACGGGACACGGCGGCCTCACTGGCGTTGGGGCTCGGGGTCGAGCTGCAGCCGGGCTGGGGGGCGGGCAAGATCGCGACCGAGATCTTCGAGACGCTCCTGGAGGATCAGCTCATCGATCCGACGTTCGTCTATGACTTCCCGACCGAGGTGTCGCCGCTCTCCAAGCAGCGGCCGGACGACGCGGACACCGTCGAGCGCTTCGAGCTGTACGTCGGAGGCTTCGAGATCGCCAACGCCTTCAGCGAGCTGAACGACCCCGCGGAGCAGCGCCGCCGCTTCGAACAGCAGCTCGAACAGCGCGCAGGCGGAGACATCCAGGCGCACGTCATGGACGAGGACTACGTCCGCGCCCTCGAATACGGTCTGCCGCCGACCGCGGGCGAAGGCATCGGGATCGATCGGCTGGTGATGCTGTTCACGGGCAGTCCGTCCATCCGCGACGTGATCCTGTTCCCGCACATGCGGCCGCGCAAAGACTGATGGATCTTCCTTTCGAGCTGTTTGTCGCGCTGCGCTACCTCCTGGCTGGCCGCAAGCAGGCGTTCATCTCCCTGATCTCCCTCATCTCGACGATCGGCGTCGCCGTCGGCGTCATGGCGCTCATCGTCGCGCTCGCGCTGATGACGGGGCTGCAGCAGGAGATGCGCACGCGCATCCTGGGCGCGGGCGCGCACGTGTACGTCTTCAAGGCGGGAGGGCTCGCCGACTACCGGGATGAAGCCCGCAGGCTCGAGGCGCTCGACGGGGTCGAGGGGGCGGCGCCGATGATGCTCGGCAAGGCCCTCATCGACTCCAGCCAGGAGCGCGCGTTCGTCACGCTCAAAGGGATCGACCCGGCGCTCGAAAGCCGGGTCACCAACCTCGCGCGCTCCATGCTGTCGGGGCGGCTCGAGGATCTCACGCGGCCCGAGGGGCAGACCGAGGGGATCGTCATCGGCAAGGATCTCGCCGATCAGCTCGGCGCGTTCGTCGGGGATCAGGTCCAGGTCCTCACGCCGGAGGGGACGCTCACTCCGGACGGCATGGTGCCCCGCGTGCGGGTGCTGCGCGTCGTCGGGATCTTCCGCCTCGGGCTCTACGAGTTCGACTCGGAGTACGGCTTCGTGACGCTCCAGGTCGCCGAGCGGCTCCTCGGCCGGAACCGGCCGGACTTCATGCAGCTTCGGATCAGGGACATCTACGACGCGCCGGCGATCGCCGAGGCAGTCCCGGAACGGCTGGGTAGCGAATACGGCGCGCAGGACTGGACCGACATGAACCGGTCGCTGTTCTCGGCGCTGTGGATCGAGAAGATGGTGATCTCGATCACGATCGGCCTCATCGTCATGGTCGCGGCGCTCAACATCATCGCGTCGCTCGTGCTGCTCGTGATGGAGAAGAACCGAGACATCGCGATCCTGAAGACGATGGGGAGCGCCACGTCGAGCGTGCGGACGATCTTCATGCTGCAAGGGCTGGTCATCGGACTGGTCGGCACCGCGTTCGGCTCGGCCGGCGGGCTGGGCCTGTCGTACGTGCTCGATCGCTACCAGCTCATCCGCGTGCCGATGGACGTCTATCAGATCTCGCACGTCCCGTTCACGCTCCAGGCGCCAGACGTTGTGGTGGTCGTCGTCTCCGCTCTCGTGATCTGCTTCGCGGCGACGATCTACCCGTCACGGCTCGCGGCTCGCCTCGATCCGGCGCAAGCGCTCCGCTACAGCTGACGCTGTGAATGCCGAATGCCGAAAGGGACTGCGATTGCAACTGGATGTTTATTGAAGTCTCCGGCCTGACCAAGTCGTATCCGCTGCCAGGCGGCGCGCTGACCGTGCTGCGCGACCTGCAGCTGTCGGTCCAGCGTGGGGAGATGGTGGCGATCGTCGGCGCGTCCGGCGTGGGAAAGAGCACGCTCCTCCACGTGCTCGGCGGGCTGGACTCGGTGGACGCCGGGTCGGTCCGGATCGGCGACGCGGTGCTGACCGCGATGCGCGACGGCGAGCGGGTGGCGTTCCGGAACCGGCACGTCGGCTTCGTCTTTCAGTTCCATCATCTGCTGCCGGAGTTCAGCGCGGTGGAGAACGCCGAGATGCCGCTTCGTATCGCGCGAGTGGCCGCACGAGAGCGGCGCCCGCGCGCGGAGCAGCTCCTCGGCCGCGTCGGGCTCGGCGCACGGCTCACGCACCGTCCGGGGATGCTGTCGGGTGGAGAGCAGCAGCGGGTCGCGGTCGCACGCGCGCTGGTGATGCGGCCCTCGCTGCTGCTCGCGGACGAACCGACCGGCGACCTCGACGAGCACACCGCCGACACGCTGCACGACCTGCTGCGCGAGATGCACCGCGAGCAAGAGCTGACCTCGATCATCGCGACGCACAACATGCGCCTGGCCGGCTCGTGCGATCAGGTCTTCAGACTGCACGAGGGGAAGCTGGTGCCCGGGTAGCCTGGAGGTAGAAGGCAGGAGGCAGGAGACTCGGGGCCTTGTGCCTCGTGTCTACTGCCTGCGGACGCCCGGCATCTGGTCGATGTGCTGCTCCCCCGCGCAGATCTCGATGCCCGCTTCCGCCGGCGTGCGGTACTCGCGCAGCCGGGTCAGCAACAGATCCTGGTCACCCACCTCGACAATCCTGGCGGCGGAGAATGCGAGGTCCGGGCTATCGACATTATTGGCCGTGCCGAATCCAGCCTACCACCGCCCTATTGAAATGTCGCGCAGCCATCGATATGGTGGGCCACGGATCACCGCGGATCGCCGCGGGATGTTGAAAAAGGGGGTTCGATGGCGCAGACGGCGCTTCCCATGGCCCGCGCTGGGTTTGGGCGGACGGCGCGGCAGGACGCGTGGTGGGTGCAGCCGCTTGCCACATTCCTCGGGCTGAGCGCGTTCATCGTCTACGCGACGTGGGCCGCGTTGCAGGGGGACCACTACGAGTTCGGACCGTATCTCTCGCCCTTCTACTCGCCGCTGCTCTTCGGCGCGGGGGCGCACAGCTGGTTCGGGCCTCAGCCGGCCTGGTGGCCCGGCGCAATTCCATTCTCGGCGGCGTTGCTGATCCTGTGGGCGCCAGGCGGGTTCCGCGTCACCTGCTACTACTACCGCGGCGCCTACTACAAGGCGTTCTGGGCCGATCCTCCGTCCTGCACCGTCGGCGAGCCGCGCACACGGTACCGCGGCGAGCAGTCGTTCCCACTGATCCTGCAGAACGTCCATCGCTACTTCCTCTACCTCGCGCTCGTTTTCATCGTCATTCTGCTCGTCGACGTATGGAAGGCGCTGTGGTTCGTTGGTCCGACATCCGGACAGACGCGTTTCGGCATCGGCGTCGGCACGCTGTTGCTCGCGGCGAACGTGATCCTGCTCGGCGGCTACACATTCGGCTGTCACTCGCTGCGTCATCTGGCCGGCGGCCGACGTGACGAGCTGTCGCGCCTTCCGATCAGAAGCAAGGTCTACGACTGTGTGAGCTGCCTGAACGGCCGCCACATGCGCTGGGCGTGGGCGAGCCTGTTCTCCGTGGCCTTCGCCGATCTGTACGTCCGCCTGTGCTCGATGGGCGTCTGGTCGGACTGGAGGCTCCTCTGACCTACGAGACGCACGAGCACGATCTGCTCGTCATCGGCGCGGGAGGCGCCGGGCTCCGCGCCGCCATCGAAGCGTCGTCGGCGGGCATCCAGGTCGGTCTCGTCTGCAAGTCGCTGCTCGGCAAGGCACACACCGTCATGGCGGAAGGCGGGATCGCGGCGGCGCTGGCGAACGTGGACGAGCGCGACAGCTGGAAGGTGCATTTTGCGGACACGATGCGCGGCGGACAGTACCTCAACAACTGGCGCATGGCGGAGCTGCACGCGAAGGAAGCCCCGGACCGCGTCCGCGAGCTCGAAGCGTGGGGTGCGCTGTTCGATCGCACGACGGACGGCCGCATCCTTCAGCGTAACTTCGGCGGCCACAAATATCCGCGGCTGGCGCACGTCGGGGATCGCACCGGCCTCGAGATGATCCGCACGCTGCAGGACCACGGGATTCACCGCGGCATCGACGTGCACATGGAAGTCACCGTCCTGACGCTCCTCACCGACGATGGGCCCGTCGTCGGGGCGTTCGGGTACGACCGGGAGCGTGGACGTTTTCGCCTCTTCAAGGCGCGCGCGGTCGTGCTGGCCACAGGGGGGATCGGCCGGGCGTACCGGATTACGAGCAACAGCTGGGAGTACACCGGCGACGGTCATGCATTGGCGTACCAGGCTGGCGCGGACCTGATGGACATGGAGTTCGTGCAGTTCCACCCGACCGGGATGGTCTGGCCGCCCGGCGTGCAGGGCATCCTCGTCACGGAGGGGGTGCGCGGCGAGGGAGGCATTCTGCAGAACAAGGACGGCCGCCGCTTCATGTTCGACGACATCCCCGAGCTGTACCGCACGCAGACCGCCGACAACCCCGAAGAAGGCTGGCGCTACACGCAGGGCGACAGGTCGGCGCGCCGTCCGCCGGAGCTGTTGACGCGCGATCACGTTGCGCGGTGCATCGTCCGCGAGATCAAGGCGGGGCGCGGAAGCCCGCACGGCGGCGTGTATCTCGACATCGCGTGGATCAAAGAGAAGATTCCAGGCGCCGCGGAGCACATCAAGAAGAAGCTCCCGAGCATGTATCACCAGTTCAAGGAGCTGGCGGACATCGACATCACCCGCGAGGCGATGGAGGTAGGGCCGACGACGCACTACATCATGGGCGGGATCGCGGTGCATGCGGAGACGCAGATGTCCACGGTTCCAGGGCTGTTCGCGGCGGGAGAGTGCGCGGCCGGCATCAACGGCGCGAACCGGCTCGGCGGGAACTCGCTCTCCGACCTGCTGGTGTTCGGGAAGCGGGCAGGCGAGCACGCGGCGGCATTTGCGACGAAGCAGGCGCCCGGGCGCCCTGGAAGGATCGACGAGCGGCAGATCGAGCGGGCGTCCCGCGCGGCGCTCGCGCCGTTCGAACGCGGAGCCGGGGGGGAGAATCCCTACAAGGTGCAGCACGATCTGCAGGAGACCATGCAGGATCTGGTCGGTATCGTGCGCGTCGAGGCGGAGATGCGCCGGGCGCTCCAGTGCCTCGAGTCGCTGGCGGCGCGCGCCGGCCGGCCGGGCGTCACCGGCCATCGGGAGTACAACACCGGCTGGCATACCGCGCTCGATCTGCCGAATCTGTTGACCGTCTCGGAAGCCATCGCGCGCTCCGCGATCGAGCGGAAGGAGAGCCGGGGTGCGCACTTCCGCGAGGACTATCCTGACAAGGATCCCGCGCTCGGCCGCTTCAACATCGTCGTGAGGAAGGGGGCCGGCGGCGCGATGGAGGTGTCGCGGTCGCCGATTCCGGAGATACCGGCGGAGCTGAGGCAGATTATCGAGGAGACTAAGTGACTCGATGAAAGCGACGTTTCGGATCTGGAGAGGCGACTCGACGAGCGGCGCGTTCCGCGACTACGCGACCGAAGTCTCGGAGGGGATGGTGGTGCTCGACGCCGTGCACCGCATCCAGGCGGACCAGGCGCCCGACCTCGCCGTCCGCTGGAACTGCAAGGCCGGCAAGTGCGGCTCGTGCTCGGCGGAGATCGACGGTCATCCACGACTGATGTGCATGACGCGCCTGAGCACGCTTCGACTCGATCAACCGGTCGTCGTCGAGCCGATGAAGGCGTTTCCGCTCGTCCGCGATCTGGTGACCGACGTGTCCTGGAACTTCGCCGTCAAGAAGCGCATCAAGCCGTTCAAGCCGCGCCGGCCCGACGCGCCTGACGGCACATGGCGGATGGGGCAGCAGGACGTCGAGCGCGTGCAGGAGTTCCGCAAGTGCATCGAGTGCTTCCTCTGTCAGGACGTCTGTCACATCCTGCGCGAGCACCGGCTGTACGACCGCTTCATCGGGCCGCGGTTCCTCATCTACGCAGCGGCGCTGGAGATGCACCCGCTCGACACCGACAACAGGGTCGCCGATCTCAAGGACGACTTCGGCGTCGGCTACTGCAACATCACCAGGTGCTGCACGAAAGTCTGTCCGGAGCACATCACAATCACGGAGAACGCGATCATCCCGCTTAAAGAGCGCGTGGTCGACGAGCACTACGATCCGCTGCGCAAGGTGCTGCGGCTTGTAAAGAAGGTGTAACGGAGACCCACCATGTATCAGCTCAAACCGTTGTCGCGCGACGCCATCCAGCCGGCGCTGATGAAGGCGGAGCGGTATCGCCTTCTCAATGAGCCAGTCGAGGCGGAGAGCATCTGCCGCGACGTGCTGGAGGTGGAGCCGAACCATCAGCAGGCGCTCGCCGTGCTGCTGCTCGCGCTCACGGATCAATTCGGCGAGCACGCGTCCGGGGCGGCGCACGAGGCGGACGAGATCCTGCGACGTCTCGGCGACGACTACGAGCGCGCCTACTATTCTGGGATCGTGTGCGAGCGGCGCGGCAAGGCGCTGCTCGATCGCAGTGGACCCGGCACAGCCGCGTCCGTCTACGAGTGGCTGCGCGAAGCGATGGCGTGCTACGAGCGGGCCGAGGCGCGCCGACCGGCCGGGAACGACGACGCGATCCTGCGCTGGAATACGTGCGCGCGGATTCTCATGCGGAACCCGCATCTCGAGCCGGCCGCCGAGGAGCGCACCGAGCCCCAGTTTCTGGAATAGCTACTTCACGAACACGACCGCTTCGCCCTTGTCCTTCACAAGCTTTGCGATGATGTCGCGCATCTTGTCGCGGCGCTCGATCATCGCCTTGACCTCGCGCTTCCCGATCCACTCCCCGAGCGCCGCGTTCAGCGACTCCTCAGTCAACGCCTGCATCTTCTCCCACAGCTCGACGTCGATCCGCCCCATATCCTCGTGCGCCATCTTCTTGTCGGTCGTGAAGGACCGGGTGTGGTCGATCAGGATCAGGTTCCAGGCGGGATCGACGAGCCAGTTCCCGAGGTTCGGGTCCATGTTGTAGATCAGGTTGTCGAACATCTTCGTGCGGATGATCTGCTTGTTCCAGCGCAGGAGCTGCTGCGGCGGGATGTTCTTGGGCACGCCGCCCGTGTCCTTGAAGCTCTTGGTCTCTGGACACCACATGATCGCGGCGCCGAGCTCGCCCTTGTGCCGCTTTTCGACGGTCGGGGGGACCATGCCCAGCCCGAGCAGCTTGTCCAGCTCGTAGGCGGCGATCTCGGACTTATAGCTCTCCCAATAGCCCTGATAGCGCTTCGGCGGGATGTACTTCCACGCGATCGCCTCGACCGGCCCGCCCGGCTTCAGGATCGCCTTCTGTGGCTTCGTCACCCCGATCGGGATGTCCTTAATGCTCACGATCTCGGCGGTCTTGATGTAGTCCTCGAACTCTTTCTCACGGCCGATCCAGGTTTTCGCGCCTGGCTCGGAGCCGGCGGCCGCGGGAACCGCGGCGGTCTGAGCGAAAACGGACGGGGCGAATGAGATGAAGGCGACGAGCAGCAGAGCGGCGCGGCGGAGAGCGGAGCGGCAACGCATACGGCCTCCTGAACGGGTTGGGTCGGGCGGCGGTCATTCTACGCCCAACACGGCCTGGAGGGCTACGATCGTGCGCCTGAGGTAGAATCGCCCTTCCACGCGCAGGGAGGAATCATGTCGATTAGTCGGCGGCTGGCGCTCTCGGGCGGGCTCGTTGTCGCAGCGCTCACGTTCGGCCCGAATGCACCTGTCACCGCGCAGGGTCAGCGGGCGCAGCCCGGCGACCGGGACCGCGACGGCCTGGTTGCCGCCCCTGCGCGCCGGGCGGACGAGGGCAAGGGGCCGCACAAGACGATGGTCGTGCGCGGCGCCATGCTCATCGACGGCACGGGCGGGCCGCCGCGCGGGCCGGTCGACATCGTCATCGAGAACAACCGCATCGCGTCAATCCGCAGCGCCGGCACTCCGGGCCTGCCGATGCGCACCAACCGTGCGCCGGAGAAGCCTGAGTTCGAGATCGACGCCACCGGCATGTACGTCCTTCCGGGCTTCGTCGATCTTCACGTGCACGCGGGCGGGCCGCCGAAGAACGCCGAGGCGGAGTACGCCTACAAGCTCTGGCTCGCGCAC
This sequence comes from Vicinamibacterales bacterium, assembly GCA_050745085.1. Classification (GTDB taxonomy): domain Bacteria; phylum Acidobacteriota; class Vicinamibacteria; order Vicinamibacterales; family 2-12-FULL-66-21; genus DATAEE01. Next base: position 3,302 of record JBOGJB010000091.1, on the reverse strand, counting down.
GGGGTGACGACGGTCCGCGGCGTATCGCTCGCCGGCCAGGACATCTCGTCGCGCGAGAAGGACCGCAGCGCGCGCAACGAGATCGTCGCGCCGCGCATCTTCAACTACCAACGGCCAGGCGCCGGCTGGGACGGCGGCCAGATCGACTCGCCCGACAAAGCGCGCGAGTACGTTCGCTGGGCCGCGAAGAACAACGTCGACGGCCTCAAGCTCGGCTCGTACCGGCCCGAGATTATGGAGGCGCTTTGCGACGAAGCGAAGAAGCAGGGGCTCGGCACGACCGCGCACCTCGGGCAGACCGGCGTCGCGCAGATGAACGCGATCAAGGCGGCGCGCGCCGGCCTCGAGACGGTCACGCACTTCTACGGCCACTTCGAGTCGCTCCTGAAAGACTACGTCGTGCAGCCCTGGCCGGTCGACATGAACTACGACGACGAGCAGTGGCGGTTCGGGCAGGTAGCGCGGCTCTGGGACAAGATCCACCCCCTGGGGAGTCCGGAGTGGAAGGCGTACCTTGAAGAGCACCTCAAGCTCGGCACCACGTTCGATCCGACGCTGACGATCTACTCGGCCGGCCGCGACGTGCAGAAGTTTCGCAATGCCGAGTGGCACGACAAGTACACGCTGCCGTCGCTCTACGACTTCTATCAACCGAGCCGCCGCAACCACGGCGCGTACTGGTACGACTGGACCACCGAGGACGAGGTCGCCTGGCGCAACTTCTATCAGGTCTGGTTCAAGCTGCTGAACGACTACAAGCGGATGGGCGGCCGCGTGACGACGGGGTCCGACTCTGGCTTCATCTATCAGACCTACGGGTTCGGCTACGTCAATGAGCTGGAGATGCTGCAGGAAGCCGGCTTCCATCCGCTCGAGGTCGTACAGGCAGCGACGATGAACGGCGCCATGACGCTGCACGAGCCGAAAGGGAAGTCGATCGAGTTCGGCGTCATCCGCGAGGGCCTCCTGGCCGACATGGTCGTCGTGTCGCATAACCCGCTGCAGAACTTCAAGGTGCTGTACGCCACCGGCGCCGTGAAGCTCAACGATCAGACCGGCAAGCCGGAGCGGATCGTCGGCATCAAGTGGACGATCAAGGACGGCATCGCCTACAACGCCGATGAGCTTCGCGCGGACGTGGCAAAGATGGTCGAGAAGCAGAAGGCGGAACGCGGGCGGAGGTTGACGACCGCCGGTCAATGAAGCGGTCAATGTCGAATGCCCAATGCCGAAGGTCGAATAGAACTACACTCGCCATTCGGTTGTGAGTGCAGTCCCGTTCGGCCTTCGGCCCTCGGCATCCGGCATCGTCGTGGACTTCCCGGCCTTATAATCCCCACATCGCTTCCTTCTTCGAGCTCTTCGACCAGACGGCGGCGCGGTTCGGTGACCGCGTCGCCGTCGAAGTCCAGCGCCGCGATCGCGTCGATGCCCTCACGTATCGCGAGCTGAGGGCCGCCGCCGAGGGCGCCGGCGGCTGGCTCGCCAGCCGCGGCGTGACATCCGGCGACCGGGTCGCGATTCTTGCCGATAACGACGCGCGCTGGTGCGCGGCCTACTTGGGCATCCTCCGCATCGGCGCCGTCGCTGTCCCGCTCGACACGGCCTACAAGCCCGCGCAGATTGCCACGATCGTTCGGTCGAGCGGCGCCCGCCTCGTGTTCGCCGACGAGCGCCATTTCGAGTCGGCACGCGCCGGCGCCGCCGGCGCGCATGTCGCACCTCTACTGGACGAACCTCTGGAACCCCTGGAACCTCTGGAACCTCTGGAACCTCTGGAACCCCAGGAACCCCTGGAACCCCTGGAACCCCAGGAACCCGCAGTGATCTTGTACACGTCCGGCACAACCAGTGACCCGAAGGGCGTCGTCCTGACCCACGCCAACCTGCTTGCCGAGCGAACGGCCGTGTTCGCGCGGCTGCGCGTCGATGAGCGGGACGCGATCCTCGGCGTGCTGCCGCTCTTCCACGCGCTTGCGCAGATGGCGAACCTGCTGCTCCCGCTGTCGATCGGCGCGCGTGTGGTCTTTCTCGAGGCGGTCAACACCCACGAGCTGATGCGCGCGCTCGCGGAGCGCGGGATCACGCTCTTCTGCTGCGTCCCGCAGTTCTTCTACCTGGTGCACCAGCGGATCCGCCAGGAGATCGACCGGTCGCCGGCGCCGCTCCGGCTGATCGCGCGCGCGCTGGCCGCGGCCAACGGCTCGCTGCGGGCGACCGTCGGGCTGAACATGGGCCGGCTCGTCTTCCGGCGCGCCCACCGTGCACTCGGCCCGAGCATGCGCGTCCTCATCACGGGCGGTGCCAGGTTCGATCCGCAGGTCGGCCGCGATCTTTACCGCCTTGGGTTCGCGATCCAGCAGGCATATGGCCTCACGGAGTCCTCCGGCGCTGCAACGTTGAGCGAGGCGGGCGATCCCGAGGTCACCTCCGTGGGACGGCCGTTGCCGGGGGTGGAAGTGAAGGTTGACGCGGGAGAGATCGCCATCCGCGGGCCGATCGTGATGGCCGGCTACTTCAACCGGCCGGACGACACGGCGCAGACCATGCGCGGTGGGTGGCTGCGCACGGGCGATCTCGGCTCGATCGACGCGGCCGGCCGGGTGTACGTGACCGGCCGGATGAAAGAAGTCATCGTCCTCAGCTCTGGCAAGAACATTTACCCCGAAGAGATCGAAGCGCACTACGAACGCTCGCCTTTCATCAAGGAGCTGTGCGTCGTCGGGCTGTCGCGGCCGGGCGAGCCGTCGGCCGAGCGGCTGCACGCGCTCGTGCGGCCGGACCTCGACGTCATGCGCGAGCGGCGCGTCGTCAACATGCGCGAGCTGCTGCGGTTCGAGATCGAAGGGCTGTCGGTGGAGCTGCCCGGCCACAAGCGCGTCCTCGGCTACGACATCACGCTCGACGAGCTGCCGCGGACGACGACCAGGAAGCTGAAGCGGTTCGAAGTGGAGAAGCGGCTGCGCGCGCTGCAGGAGCGGGCGCCGCAGGAGGCCGATCCCACCGACGATGACGATGCGGCGTGGGCTGCGCAGCCGGAGGTCGCGCGCGTCGTCGCGCTCGTGCGGGCGGTCGTCAAGCCAGGCGCAGTGCTGCGCCCTGGCGCCCACCTCGAGCTGGACCTCGGCCTCGACTCGATGGAGCGGATTGAGCTGTTGATGCACGTCTCGCACGCGCTCGGCGTGAACCTCGGGGAGGAAGCGGGGCAGGGGATCTTCACGCTGCGGGATCTGGTGGAGGGGGTCACACCCTCATTTTTCGCAGAACGTAAGAGCGGCGATTCGCCTGGAGCGCTCGTACGT
>JBOGJB010000090.1:0-4243 GCA_050745085.1 Vicinamibacterales bacterium | reverse complement strand
CAGCGCGCCCGCTCCCTTCGGCCCGTTGAACTTGTGCGCCGAGATCGCCAGCAGATCGACGCCGAGCGCCGCGACATCGATCGGAATCTTTCCGGCCGACTGCACCGCATCGGTGTGCACGAGCGCGCCGCGCTCGTGCGCCACCTTCGCGACGTCAGCAATCGGCTGGATCGTCCCGATCTCGTTGTTCGCGTGCATCACCGACACGAGCGCCGTGCTGTCGGTCATCGCCGCGCGCACGCGATCCGGATCGACGATGCCACGCGCGTCCACCGGGACGAGCGTCGTCTGCCAGCCGCGCTTCGCGAGCGCCTTGAACGTGTTGAGCACCGCCTCGTGCTCGATCGCGCTCGCGACCAGATGCCGCCGTCCGGCCGGCTCGAGCGTCTCGGCTGCGCCGCGAATGGCAAAGTTGTCCGCTTCGGTGCCGCCGCTCGTGAAGACCACCTCGGCCGGTTCGGCGCCGATGAGCGCCGCGACCGCGCTGCGCGCGTCATCGAGGATCGCCTTCGCCCGCTGCCCGTACTGATGCACGCTCGATGGATTGCCGAAATCATCAGCGAGCACGCGTGTCATGAAGGCGGCCGCCTCCGGGTGGAGCGGGGTGGTTGCGTTGTGGTCGAAGTAGATACGCATCAATACTTTACCTTTCATGATACCATTACGGGACATGCTCCCCACGAGGGCGACCTCGTGCAGCCCTGCGAAGCGCACACATCTGGGAGAGACAGTGCAATGTGGAAACGCGACGAAGCGGTGAAGCCGGCCGGGGCCGATCCAGCACCCGCCCCGACACAGCCATCCACGACGGCGGCCGCCCCGCGGCCAGCCACAGACGCGAGGCCTGGCCTGGGGAGGGACACGGTGAACATTGGCAAATCGGTCGTCATCAAGGGTGAGCTGAACGGCAGTGAGGATCTGACGATCGAAGGCCAAGTCGAAGGCAAGATCGAGCTCCGCCAACACGTGCTCACGATCGGCCCGAACGGCAAGATCAAGGCCCAGATCTTCGCCAAGTCGGCGATCATCCTCGGCGAAGTGCACGGCAACGTCACGGCGACCGAGAAAGTGGACATCCGCGACAACGGGTCGGTCGACGGTGACATCGCGGCGCCGCGCGTGGCGATCGCCGAAGGGGCGCACTTCCGCGGCAGCATCGACATGCAGCGCGCGGCGGCGGGGCGGGCCTCGGAGACCCGGCCCGAGTCGAAGTCAGAGCTCAAACCCGAATCGAAGCCGGCCGCGAGCCAGCCGGCGACCGCCGTCGTCCAGCACTGACGCGACGCGGGTCAGGGTCAGGCGGTGGCTCGCGGCTTCAGCGATCTTCTGCGCTTGGGACCCCGACGACCGGACCCGCTGCCGGCTGCGGCCGGCGGCGATCCGGACGTCGAGGCCTACGTCTCGAAGGGGTTCTCGCGTCTGCTCGCCTCGCTCGCGGGACGCGACTCCCCCGTCATTGTCGATCTCGGCCCGGTGGTCGGATCGAACGTCGCCTTCTATGGCGAGAGGCTGGGCTGCAAGCTCTTCGTCGAGGATCTCTTCACCGATCTCGAGCGTCACGCGCGCACGGGACGCCTCGACGAGCTCGCCTCGTCCTTCACGTCCCGGCTGAGACAGCCGGACGCCAGCGTGGACGCCGTCCTCTGCTGGGACCTGTTTGATTACCTGCCGCGCGCGGCCGCGCAAGCGATCGCGCGCGAGATGGTTCGCTCGCTCAAGCCCGGCGGGCTGGTATTCGGCCTTTTCGGCACCCTCGCGCTCGAGACGAAGCACTACACGCGCTTCGTGATTGTGGACGACGCGCGGCTGCGCCATCGGACGTCCGCAGCGCCGCCGACGAAACGACAGGTCTTCCAGAACCGCGACATCCAGAAGATGTTCGACCCGCTGGTTGTGTCCGATTCCTTTCTGCTCAAGACCAACACCAGGGAGATCTTGCTTCGCAAGCCCTGACATTGTCAGATCGGGAATTGACAATCGTCAGTTGATCGTCAATCGGTGATTGAGAATCGACGATAATCTTCAATTGGCATTGGGCAATCGGCAATCAACCCGGCAATTCCCAATTCCCAATCCGGCAATCACAGAGGATTCGTCATGGCTCGCCCGGTCATCGCGCTCGTGAGCGACTTCGGGACGAGCGATCACTACGCCGGGACGATGAAGGGCGTGATTCTCGGCATCTGCCCTGACGCCGAGCTCGTGGACATCTCGCACGACATCCCGCCGCACGACGTCGTCACCGCCGCCGTCGAGCTGGCGGCCAGCTACAAGTACTTTCCGCCCGGGACAATTTTCCTGACGGTTATCGATCCGGGCGTCGGCTCGGCCCGCCGCGGCCTGGCCGCCGAAACCGCCGATCACAAATTCGTCGCGCCCGACAACGGTGTGTTGACCGCGGTGTTCCAGGAGACGCCGCCGAAGCGCGTCGTGGAGCTGACCGAGCGGCGCTACGCGCGGCCGACGGTCAGCCGGACGTTCGAGGGGCGCGACCGCTTCGCGCCGGCGGCGGCGTGGCTCGGGAAGGGCATCCAGCTCTCGGCGCTCGGCCGCGCCGTCACCGACTACCACAAGCTGGATCTGGCGCCGGCGGAGATGAAGGGGGATGCGATCGCGGGGCGGGTGATGCGGATCGATCGCTTCGGCAACCTCGTCACCAACATCGATCGACGAACCGTCGAACGGCTCGCGCAGGGGGGCAGCATCCAGATCGAGGCGGGGCCGCACCGCATCGGGCGGCTCGTCGCGACCTATGCGGAGATCGGCGACGGGGAAGTGTGCGCGCTCTTCGGGAGCACGGACCATCTCGAGCTGGCGGCGAACGCGGCGAGCGCGGTCGATCGGCTCGGCCTCTCGCGCGGCGCGGCCGTCATTGTGCGCAGGGTCTAAGGTGCTACGTGCTCACCCTGAGCACCCTGAGCATCTTATAATGTCCGTTCATCATGATCAGTTTCGATCTGTCCGAAGAACACCGTTTGCTGGAGCAGTCCGTCCGCGAGTGGGGGGCGCGCGAGGTCGCGCCGCGCATCCACGACCTCGACCGCGAGCACCGGTTCGACCGCAACATCCTGCCGCAGATGGCCGAGCTCGGCCTGCTCGGCTGCTCGGTGCCGCAGGAGTACGGCGGCGCCGGGATGGACTACATCAGCCTCGGCCTCATCAGCGAGGAGCTGGAGTACGTCGACACGTCGCTGCGCGTCATCATGTCGGTGCACGCCGGGCTGAACTGCCTGACGCTGCTGGCGTGGGGCACGGAGGACCAGAAGCGGCGGTATCTCGTGCCGCAGGCGCAGGGCAAGAAGATCGCGACCTACGGCCTGACCGAGCCGGCGGCCGGGAGCGACGCGCGCGGCATTCAGACGGTCGCGACCAAGAAGGGCGACCGATTCCACCTGTCGGGCGAGAAGATGTGGATCTCGCTCGGCGACGTCGCCGACACCTTCCTCGTCTTTGCCTGGTCGGACCTCGAGAAGAAGAAGCAGCGCGATCCGTCCGGCATCAGTGCGTTCATCGTCGAGCGCGCGTTCAAGGGCTTCTCGAGCGGCACGCTGAAGGAGAAGTGGGGCATCCTCGCCGGCAACACCGGCTTCTTCAAGATGGACGAGGTCGAAGTGCCCGAGGAGAACGTCGTCGGGCGGCTGGGGGAGGGGTTCAAGATTGCGATGTTCGCGCTCGACCAGGGGCGGTACACCGTGGCCGCCGGCGCGACCGGGCTCATCCGCGCGTGCCGCGACGCGAGCGTCAAGTACGCGAAGGAGCGCAAGACCTTCGGCGTCGAGATCGGCCAGCACCAGCTGGTGAAAGAGATGATCGCCGGGATGGAGTCCGACTACCAGGCGTCGCGGCTCCTGTGGATGCGGGCCGGGTGGCTGAAGAACGAAGGCAAGCGCAACACCCGCGAGACCGGGCTGGCCAAGTGGTTCTCGACCGTGGCCTCGGAGCGGGCCGCCGGCGACGCGGTGCAGGTGCACGGCGCCAACGGCTATTCCGACGAATATCCGGTCGGCCGCTTCTATCGCAACTGCAAGGGCGCCGTGATCTACGAGGGCACACGCGAGATTCACAAGGTGATGCAGGCCGACTACGTCCTCGGCTATCGCGTCGATCGTCCCACCCGTTGCGAGCTGCCGCCCGCGGGAGGGCAGTGATGGCGCCGAAGAGCGTCACCTTCGATTTGTCGCTTGAGCTGCTCAAGGTCGTCGAGCAGGCCGCGATGGCCTGCGCCCAGACGATGGGCCAGGGC
>JBOGJB010000089.1:0-6314 GCA_050745085.1 Vicinamibacterales bacterium | reverse complement strand
TCTCGGTCGAGATGAAGACGCTGTTCGACGTGCAAAAGGAAATCCCGCCGGTCGACCTTGCGATCGAGGCGACCGGCGCGTCGACTGTCGCCTTCAACGCGATGCGGATTCTCGGCAGGAACGGCGTGCTGTGTCTCCTCAGCGTAACGGGCGGTTCGAAGACCGCTGAGCAGCCGATCGATCAGATCAACCAGCTTCTGGTGATCGGCAACGAGGTCGTGTTCGGCAGCGTGAACGCCAACCCGAAGCACTTCCAGATGGGCGTCAAGGACCTCACGACGATCCAGAAGAAGTGGCCGGGCGTCCTCCAGAAGGTCATCACGACGCGGCTGCCGTGGGATCAGTTCGGCGGGTGGTTTGGCAAGCGAGGCGTGGGAATCAAGACGACGCTTGAGATCGGTCGATAGGTTATGCGAGTCAGATTCTGGGGCGTGCGCGGGTCTGTGCCGTGGGCGACGCCGAGCTCCATTGGCCACGGCTGCAACACGCCCTGCATCGAGATTCGTGACGACCAGGCGCGCGAAGTGCTCGTGCTCGACGCGGGCTCGGGAATCGTCGGGCTCGGCGAGACGCTCGGCAGCGGTCCACACGCGGTCCCGATCCTGCTGACGCACTTTCACTGGGACCACCTGCAGGGCCTGCCGTTCTTTTCTCCGCTCTATCACATCAACTGGGGCTGGGCCCTCACGCTCTGGGCGCCCGAGCTGGGGACCGTCGAGATGGGCTGGGTGGACGCCCTCTTTCAGTCCCCTTTCTTCCCCGTCCCGTTCGATCGGCTGCCCTCCCGTCCAGCGGTGAAGCTGGTGCGCCCCGGCGCGTTCGCGATCCGCGGCTTCGAGATGCAGGCGCTGCGCCTCAACCATCCCGGCGGCTCGTTCGCGTACCGCATCCGCGGCGCGCACGGCGATCTCGTGTATGCGACGGACCACGAGTTCGGCGATCCCGCGTTCGACCAGCCGTTCGCGGAATTCGCGGCCGGCGCCAAGGCGATCGTCCTCGACGCGCACTTCACACCGGAGGAGATCCGCGCGCACAAAGGCTGGGGGCATAGCGACTGGCGCCAGTGCGCCGAATTCGCGCGTGCGAACAAGGTCGGCAGGCTCTGGCTCTTCCATCACAAGCCCGGCCGGACCGACATGGAGCTGACGGAGATCGAAGAGTACGCGCGGAAGATCTTCCCTGACACGGAAGCGGCCGGGGAGGGGGACACCTTCGAGGTGTAGGGACTCGCCATGCTTCGCGATCTCAAACTCGCGCTCCGGCTGGCTGCCAGGCGCCCGCTCCTCTCGAGCGCGATCGTCGCGACGCTCGCGCTCGGCATCGGCGCGACCACGGCGACGCTGAGCGTCGTCCGCGCCGTGCTCCTCGAGCCGCTGCCGGTGCGCGCCCAGGATCGCCTCGCGATCATCTGGGAGACCGACGTCACCCGCGGTGTGCCCTTCGTCGAGGTCTCGTATCCCGATTTCGTCGACTGGCAGCGGCAGGCGGAGGTCTTCGACGGCCTCGCGGCGATGTCGGCCGTGAATATGGCGCCGACGCTGACCGGCTTCGGCGAGCCGCGGCGGCTCCCCGGCCGTCCCGTGTCCGCATCATTTTTCGAGGTGCTCGGCTCGGCTCCCGCGCTTGGCCGCGCGTTGCACGCGTCGGACAACCGCGCCGGCGCAGAAAAGGTCGCCGTCATCAGCGACGGCGTGTGGCGCACACTCTTCGGCGCGGACCCCACCGCCATCGGCAAGCGCCTGACGCTCGACGCTGAGCCGCACACGATCGTCGGCATCATGCCAGCCGGCTTCGACTATCCGGACGGCGCCGAGTTCTGGACGCCCATCGTCACGTCGGTTCCGTCGGCCGCCGGCGAGGGGCGTCACGTGGGCTGGCTGCTCGTCGTCTCGCGGCTGAAGCCCGGCGTCACGCTCGAGCAGGCCCGCACGGCGCTCGACGCGATCGTCATGCAGCTCGATCGCCAGCACTGGTCGAAAACGGATCGCCGGGTCGTCCTGCAGCCGCTGGCCGATCAAGTGCTTGGCCGCATCCGGCGCCCGCTCCTCGCGCTGGCCGCGGCGGCCCTCCTCGTGCTGCTCCTCGGCTGCGTCAACATCGCGGGGCTCCTGCTGGCGCGCGCCGTCGAACGGCGGCGCGAGATGGCTCTCCGCACGGCGCTCGGCGGGTCGCCCGCGCGGCTGGCGCGTCAGATCTTTCTCGAGACGCTGCCCCTCGCGGTTGCCGGCGGAGCGCTCGGCCTGGCCGTCGCGAACGGCCTCCTCGCATTCTTCTCGAGCGCTCGCGGCCTCGAGCTTCCCCGTCCGGTCGAGCTGTCGATCGATCCCGCGGCGATGACGATCGCCGTCGTGCTCTCGATAGGCGCCGCGGCCTTCTGCTGCACGGCGGCCGCGCTCGACGCCGCGATCGCGCGCCGCAGGGCCATCGTCGATCGACTGAAGCCGTCGCCGGGCGCCGGCGACACGCCGCGCCAGCGCCGCGCGCGCGACGGGCTCGTCGTCGCGGAGATGGCGCTCGCGCTCGTCCTGCTCGGGGGCGCGATGCTCGTCGGCCGCAGCTTCCTCGCGCTGTCACGCGCCGACATCGGCTACGACGCGAGCCGGCTCCTGACGCTCGAGGTCCCGCCGAGGGCCGAAGAACTCGCCCAGGCGCGGCTCTTCTATGATCGGCTCGTCGAGCGTGTGCGCGCGCTTCCGGGCGTGGACGCCGCCGCCGGCGTGTTCCTCCGTCCGCTCTGGGGGACCATCGGCTTCGACTTTCCGTACACGCTCGAAGGCCAGACGCCGGCCGAGGCGCAGGCGAACCCGTTCGTCAACTTCGAGGGCGTGACGCCCGGCTACTTCGAGACGATGGGCGCCCGGCTGGTGGCCGGACGCGACTTCACGGCGCAGGACGACGAGCGCGCGGCTGGCGCGGTCATCGTCAGCGAGAGCTTCGCGCGTAGGGCGTGGCCAGGCACGAGCGCGCTGGGACGCAGGCTGAAGGTCCCGCTTCCCGGGTCGCCGCTCGACAAGCAATGGCTCATCGTCGTCGGCGTCGCCGCCGACATGCGGTATCGCGAGATCGAGCACGCGCGGCTGGATCTCTACATGTCACACGGGCAGTTTCCCTCGACGCTCAAACATCTCGTCGTGAAGGCGGACGGCGATCCCGCCACGCTCGCGGCGTCGGTTCGCGCCGCGATCCGCGCCATGGACCCGGCGCAGCACGTTGACGATGTTCGGACGATGGGATCGATTGTGGACGCGGCGCTGCGGACCAGACGGGTGAGCGCGCAGATCTTCGTCGCGCTCGCGGCGGCCGCGCTGCTGCTCGCGCTGCTCGGCGTGCACGCGATGATGGCGCACGCGGTGACGCTCGTCCGCCGGGAGCTGGCCGTCCGGCTCGCCCTCGGCGCGGAGCCAGGCCGGGTCCGCCGCGAGATCCTCGGCCGCGGCGTCAGGCTCGCGCTCGCCGCTCTCGTTCCCGGCCTCGCGGCCTCCGTGGTCGTCGGGCGCAGCGTCGCGAGCCTTCTCTACGGCGTCGCGCCCACCGACCTGCCCACGCTCGGCGCGGCGGCGGCCGTCATCGCCGCGGTCGGACTCGCCGGCTGCTACCTCCCGGCCCTCCGGGCGTCGCGGACCGATCCGATCGCGGCGCTCCGGCACGAATAGAATCTGGGTGCGTTGAGGTGCACTGGGGTGCACTAGGGTGCATTGAGGTGCGGTGCTTCAGGTGCATTGGGTGCTGGTGCATTGAGTGCAGTGCAACCGAGTGCGGGTGCACCGAGTGCGGGTGAACCGAGTGCAGCCACCACCCGAGGGCACCAGCACCTGCGGGCACCCACTGCACCGCACTCAGTGCACCTAGTGCACCTGAATGCACCCAGTGCACCTCAGATCCCTGCCCTGACGTAGCGAGCGACAGCGGCGACGACCTTCTCGACGTCCGCGTGAGTGTTGTAGATGTGTGGGGACACGCGGAGACCCGGACGATCGTTGCCTGCTCTCGTCGCGATGGCGATGCATTCCTTCTCGTACAAAGCAGCGGCGAGCGCGCGGGGGTTGAGCCCCGCGGGCTGGAACGAGACGACGGCCGCCGACCGTGACGGCGTGGCGTCGGTCCAGATCTTCACGCCATCGATCGTCCTGAGCCCCTCGACGAGCGCCTGAGCGAGCTCGTGCGCGTGGCGCTCGATTGCGGCGCCGCCGATCTCGCCTCGGAGCCCGACCGCGGCGCCGAACGCGGCGACCGCCGGTTCGTCGCGCTGGCCGTAGGCTTCGAGGGTCCTCGACGCGCCGACCGCGCCGGCGTAGAGGCTGATCACACTCGGTGCCAGCGCGGGCGCCTGCTTCGCCGCGTACAGCAGGCCGACTTCGCGCGGGCCGCACGGCCACTTGTGCGCGCTACCCGTGTAGAAGTCCGCGGTGAGGTCCGACAGGTCCACGTCGAGCACGCCGAAGGTCTGCGCGCCGTCGACGAGTGTGAGGATGCCCCGCCCGCGCGCCGTGCGGCAGAGATCCTTCACCGGCAGGAGATCGCCGACGGTGTTCGTGACATGCGTGAAGGCCCAGACCCGCGTCTTCGCCGTCGTCTTCTTGAGGAAGGCCTCGACGAAGTAGTCCGGACCCGGATGTGGGCTCGGCGCCGGCACGACGTGCACCACGAGCCCGGCGCGCGTTCCCTTCTCACGCCAGGCGGCATGGTTGCTGGGGTGGTTGTCGGCGAAGATCACGACCTCGTCGCCGGCCTTCAGACCAAGGCCGCTCGAGACGAGGTTGTTCGCCTCGCTCGTATTCCGCGTGATGACGATCTCCTCGGGCGTGACGCGCAGCATCCTGGCAAGCGCGGCGCGAGTCTCCTCCTTCGCCTGCGCGAGCTTCGTCTTGGTCGCCTGCGACGGATCGCGATCGAGCGCCGTCGTCCAGCGCTGCAGCGACTCGATCACCGGCAGCGATGACGGGCACAGGTTCGCGGCGTTCATGAAGGTCAAGCCAGGCTCGAGCGGGAACTTCCGCGCGAAGCCTGTTTCCAGGCCGGCGGCACGGCCCTTCAGGGTCGTCGTTCGATCCAGCAGCACCGCAGCCGACGATCCCGCGAGCAGGCGAGCGAAGTTCCGGCGGTTCATCGGACCCCCTCCTTGCGTGCCTTTCGATATGCGCGCCAACGCTCGACGACACGCGTCTTGACGATCGAGACGCCCAGCATCGCCACGGTGAACAAGAGGAACGCGACGATGGCCCACCCGAACGGCAGCCGGCGTTTGATCGGCTCGGCAATCAGACCGTACACCAGTTCGATGTGGATCCAGTAGATGAAAAGCGAGGTGCGACCCAGCTGCGCCATCGGGCTCCAGCCCCTTCCGGCCGGAGTCTGCTCCCACGCATACGCCGCCGCGACCGCCATCGTCAGGAGGCCGGTGCGCAGGAAGAAGAACGTCGGGGAGCTGGTCCAGAAATTCGACCGCTCGTAAATGGACGGCAGGTACGACGCGCCGTAGCCCGCGGCGGCCACGAGTGCGCCGCCGACTGCGATCCCAGGAATCAGTTTCCGTTCAGATTCAGCGTCCGACGCACGGTCGATGAGCAGACCGACCAGCGCGCCGGCGAACACGAACGCCGCCCACGGAAAGAGGATGAAGTTGGTCAGCCCGGGTGTCGGGCGCAGGTAGGCTTCGATCGGCGCCGGCAGCGGATCGAGGATCCTCGTCTCGCGCACGATCGGCGTGATCATCGCGATGAGGAAGATCGCCGCGCCAAAGGCTGCGATTCGAATGACAAACGATCGGGCTGCCCCCCACAACGCGGCAGCCGCCACGATCGAAGGCCCCATGATGTTCAGGATGTCCACCTTCAACAGGCTGCGCAGCGACGAGAAGCCCCCCAGGACGTACGCCTGCAACCGGAAGATGAACGCGAGACCGAAGATCTCCCAGCCGCGGCGCTGGACCGCGGCCGACGCGGCAGCAATCGTGGCGCCGCGTGCGACCTTGGCCGACGCGGACATCGCGACCGCGACGCCGGCGAGGAAGAGGAAGAGCGGGGCGCCGAACCCGCCGAGGATCATGGCCCACCCGTACCAGCGCAGCTGGCGGTCGGCGGTCAGCGTCCAGGAATCGAGGGTGTGCGCCTCGATCATGACGACGACCGCGACGCCGCGAAGCCAGTCGAGGTACCGGCGGCGCTGCCGCGACGCCAGTGTTCCTGCGTCGCTTCGGGCGTGCCCGGCCGGAGCCTCGGCGACGGCCGGGACCGGAGCGGTCACGACGCCGGCCGCAGCACGAGACGCGCGACCGCGTGGCGGTGGACCGCCTCGCGGGAGAACAGCATCGGATG
>JBOGJB010000088.1:0-13136 GCA_050745085.1 Vicinamibacterales bacterium | reverse complement strand
GGCGAGCGCCGCGCCCGTCGCGAAGCGCCACAGCACGGCCGAGAGCGCGCTGCTCGCTCCGGTCACGGCGAGGTTCGCGCCCGCGCCGGCGAGCGCGCCGAGCGCGAACAGGACGCGCGCGTTGATGCGATCGGGGAGATTGAGCAGACCGGAGGCCAGCGTGCCGGAGACGAAGCCGGCCTGAACCGCCATCGTGAGCCAGGCAGCGCCTCGGCTCGACAGACGGAACTCCGCTGCGATCGGTACCGCGACCGCCGTCGCCGAAAACCACAGCGTCATGCCCAGCAGCTCGGCGAGAGCGACGAGGGCGAGCATGGTAGGATGCAAGCGAATGCATCATAACCGTTCCCGTGCGGCGCTTTGCGGCCTTGCGATCGCCTGTGCCGTCGATGTTTGGTCGGTCAGCCTGCCGGCTTCGAGCGAGGCTCCGGAACAGGCGCCGCTGCGTCCGGAGTTTCGCGGCCGCCATGGCGTCGTCGCGGCCGGCCGCAGTTTCGCCGCCGACGCTGGTGCCAGGATCCTCGCGGCGGGAGGAAACGCCATCGATGCCGGCATCGCCTCCGTCTTCGCCGCCGCGGTCGTCGAGATTTCGCATTTCGGCCTCGGTGGCGAGGCGCCGATGATCATCTACTCCGCGCGAGACCGCGAGGTCGTGGTGATCAACGGTCAGGGCTCAGCGCCGCGCGCAGCAACGATCCAGATGTTCGCGTCCGAGCGTGCCATCCCAGGGAACGGGCCGCTCGGCGGCACCGTTCCAGCGGTCGTCGACGCCGCCGCGATCGCGCTCGCGCGCTACGGCACGCGCTGCCTCGCCGACGTGCTCGCACCCGCGATCGAGCTCGCCGACGGGTTTCCGATGTACGAATTCCTGCGCCGTTATCTCGAGAGCGAGCGCAAGGCGTCGGAGCCGTACGCGTGGACGATGCGGACCTACTACGCCGACGGCCGCGTGACGCCGACCGGCGGAATGTTCCGCCAGCCGAGCCTCGCGCGGACGCTCCGCGCGCTGGCCGAGGCCGAGCGCACCGCCATCGCCGGGGGCGCGACCCGCGAACAGGCGATCCGCGCCGGGCGCGATGCGTTCTACAAGGGTGACATCGCGCGCCGGATCGCTGCCGCCACGAAAGAGGCGGGCGGCATTCTCACCGAAGAGGACCTTGCGTCGTACCAGGGGAAGATCGAGAAGCCGTTGTCGATCGGCTACCGCGGGTATCAGGTGTACAAGGCCGGACCGTGGAATCAGGGGCCGGTGCTGTTGCAGACGCTCGCGCTCCTGGAGGGATTCGACCTGCGCGCGATGGGTGCCGGATCGCCCGACGCGGTCCACACGATCGTCGAGGCGGTCAAACTGGCGTACGCGGACCGTGATCGGTACTACGGGGATCCCGACTTCGTGCAGGTGCCGATGGGCGGCCTTCTGGCCGACAGCTACACGGTGTCGCGCCGCGCGCTCATCGATCGCGCGCGCGCGAGCCTCGAGCAGCGGCCCGGGCGGCCAGAGGGCGTCAGCGGAACGGAGCCGCTGCGCCTGGCCTCTGATCCCGGGCCTCTGGCCTCTGCAGATGCGAAACGCCAGGGACCAGAGGTCAGAGGTCAGGGGCCAGAGATCAGGAGTCAGGAGCCAGGTGACACCACCTCGGTCCAGGCCGTCGATGCCGCGGGCAATCTGTTTTCCTCGACGCCCAGCTCAGGCTGGCTGCTCGGCGGCGCCTTCGTCGCCGGCGACACGGGCGTGCCGATGAGCAACCGCATGCAGGCCTTCCGACTCGATCCGCGCAGCCCCAATGTGCTCGCGGGGGGCAAGCGGCCGCGGACGACGCTGACGCCGACTGTTGTCCTGAAGGACGGCATGCCGTTCCTCGCGATCGGCACGCCCGGGGGCGACAGTCAGGACCAGCAGATCCTGCTCGTGCTGCTCCACATCTTCGACTTCGGGCGCGACGTGCAGGCGGCGATCGAGGCGCCCCGCTTCAACTCGCTGCATCCCGAAAGCTCGTTCGACGATCATCGCCCGCAGCCCGGCGTGCTCGAAGTCGAAGAGACGCTCGGCGCGGACGTGATCGACGAGCTGAAGCGGCGCGGGCATCAGCTCCGCCTCCGCCCCGCCTACGGCATCTCGACCGGGATTGTCGCGGTCGGCGTCGACCCGGCGACCGGCGCGTTGCGCGGCGGCGCCGACCCGCGCCGCGAGCGCTACGTCGTCGCCTGGTAGCCGCATGCACATTCCGTTCGTCAAGCACACGCTTCCCAACGGGCTCGACGTCATCGTTCACGAAGATCGGGGCTGCCCGATCGTCGCCGTCAGCGTGTGGTACCACGTCGGGTCGAAGAACGAGGCGCCGGGCCGGACCGGCTTCGCGCACCTGTTCGAGCACCTCATGTTCGAAGGGTCGGAGCATCACGACCACGGCTACTTCCCGCCGTTGCAGGAGGCGGGCGCGTCGATGAACGGTTCTACCAACGCCGACCGGACCAACTACTGGGAAGTCGTCCCATCGAATGCGATCGATCTGGCCCTGTGGATGGAATCTGACCGGATGGGCTACCTGCTTGCGGCGCTGACCGATGCGAAGTTCACGAACCAGCGCGATGTGGTGCTGAACGAGCGGCGGCAGAACTACGAGAACCGGCCGTACGGGCTCGCCGGGATAGCGATCGTCGCCGCGCTCTATCCGTCCGATCATCCGTATCACTGGCTGACGATCGGATCGGCTGACGATCTTCGCGCCGCCCGCATCGAGGACGTGCGCACGTTCTTCCGCACCTACTACCACCCTGGCAACGCCTCGGTGGCGATCGCCGGCGACATCGATCCCGATCGGGCGCTCGCACTCGCGGAGCACTACTTCGGTGATATCCCCGGGGGGAGCCCGGCGGCCAAGGTCGTCGTCGAGATGCCCCTGTCGATCGCGAGCGAGTCCAGGCTCCTGCTCGAGGATCGCGTGGAGCTGCCGCGGCTGTACCTGGCGTGGCACACGCCCGCGCTCTTCGCCGACGGCGACGCCGAAATGGATCTCGTCGCCGATGTGCTCTCGCACGGCAAAACGTCGCGGCTGTATCGCTCGCTCGTCTACGAGAAGCGGATCGCCACCGAGGTCGCCGCGTCGCAGAACTCGCGCGAGCTGTCGTCGTTCTTCCAGGTCGTCGCGACGGCGGCGCCGGGCCGGACGCTCGGCGAGATCGAGCGGGCCATTACCGAGGAGATCGATCGGCTCGCGGCGGGCGGGCCCGAGCCGGACGAGATGGAGCGGGCGCTCGCCCAGTCCGAGGCTCTGTTCGTGCACCGGCTGCAGACGGTCGGCGGCTTCGGCGGCAAGTCGGACCAGCTCAACGCCTACAATACGTTCCTCGACGACCCCGGCGGCTTCGCGCGGGATCTGGCGCGCTACCGGCAGGCGAACGCCGCGGTCATTCGGAGCGCCGCAGCGCGCGACCTGGGGCGCGCGAACCGCGTGACGCTGAGCGTCGTGCCACGCGGACGCCCGGCGCTGGGGCTCGCGGACTCGGCACCCGTGGCGGTGTCCTGATGCCGGCCGACCGGACGCGGCTGCCGCCGCTTGGCCCCGACCCCTCGTTCACTTTCCCCGAGATCAGCAAGCGCGCCCTCGCCAACGGCCTGCGCGTCTGGACCGTCGAGCACCACGACGTGCCGCTCGTGGCGGTCCTGCTGCTCCTGCCGACCGGCGCGGCGGCCGATCCCGACGACCGTCCGGGACTCGCTGCGATGACGGGCGACATGCTGGATGAAGGCTGCGGCGACCGATCCGCGCTCGACGTCCACGACGCGCTGGGGCGGCTGGGCGCGCACTTCGACGTCGAGGTCGGATCGGACGCGACGCTCCTCGGCTTGACGACGCTGGCGCGTTTCGCGGGCAAGGGGCTCGAGCTCGTCGCCGACATGGCGCGCCGCCCCCGGTTCGAGCGGAAGGAATTCGACCGCGTGCGCGAGCTGCGGCTCACGCGCCTGCTGCAGCTCCGCGATCTCGCGCCGGCGGTCGCCGACCGTGCATTCGCGCAGCTCGTTTACCGCGGACACCCGTACGGGCACCTCCCGATCGGCACCGAAGCATCCCTGCGCGACATGGCGCTCGGCGAGGTCACGGCATTTCACCAGGGCTCGTTCGCCCCCGCGCGCGCCACGCTCATCGCGGTCGGCGACGCGTTGCACGACGAGCTGTTTGATCATGCGGACCGGGCGTTCGGCAGCTGGTCGACGTCGAACGATGCCGGCCGCGGGAAGACACCGGACCCCGCGTCGGTGGAGCCCCCCGCGACGCCGGCCGACCGTCTCGCGCTCGTGCACCGGCCGGGGTCTGCGCAGTCGGAGCTGCGCATCGGGCACGCCGCCGTCCCCCGCAGCACGCCCGACTATCACGCGCTGATCGTCCTGAACATGATCCTCGGCGGCCAGTTCGTCAGCCGGATCAACATGAACCTGCGCGAGGACAAGGGCTTCACCTACGGCGCGCGCACCGCGTTCGACTTTCGCCGCGGCCGGGGACCATTCGTCCTCCAGGTAAGCGTGCAGACCGACGCGACCGCCGACGCCATCAGCGAGTCGCTCGCGGAGCTGGCGGCGATTCGCGGCCCCCGCCCCGCGACGGGCGGGGAGCTGGCGCTGGCGCGCGCCGCACTGACGCGCGGCTACCCGCGCAGCTTCGAGACCGCCGAGCAGGTCGCGCGCGCCGCCGCGCAGCTCGCCCTGTACGGCCTCCCCGACGACTACTTCTCCCGGTTCGTGGCCCGCGTGTCCGCGGTCGATTCCTCCGAAGTGACCCGCGTCGCGCACGAGCATCTCGACCCCGCCCGGTTCCTCACTGTCGTCGTCAGCGACCGCGAGAAGATCGGTCCGTCGCTCGCGCGGCTGGACCTGGGGGCGTCGGAACTCGCCGTTACGTAGCACAACCCTGCTCGCCCGCTATGAAAGCCATCCGCTTCCACGAGCACGGTTCGATCGATGTTCTGCGCTACGAGGAAGCGCCGGATCCGTCGCCGGGGCCGCGCAATGCGCTCGTCCGCGTGCGCGCGTGCGCGCTCAACCATCTCGATCTCTGGGAGCGCCGCGGGCTCGACGGTATAAAGATCCCGCTGCCGCACATCTCGGGCAGCGACGTCGCGGGAGAAGTGGTGTCATCGGCGGGCCCCGACGTTCGGCCGGGCACGCGCGTCATGGTGCAGCCGGGGCTGAGCTGCGGCACGTGCGCCGAGTGCCTCGGGGGCACCGACAACCGATGCGCCGCGTACGACGTGCTCGGCTATCGCTCGGACGGCGGCTACGCGGAGCTGGTGAAGGTGCCGGCCGCCAATCTCATCCCGATTCCGGATCGCCTCGGGTTCGTCGAGGCGGCCGCGTTTCCACTGACGTTCTTGACGGCGTGGCACATGCTGCTGGGGGTGGCGGAGCTGGCGCCTGGCGAGACCGTGCTCGTGCTCGCCGCCGGCAGCGGCGTCGGTCAGGCGGCGGTCCAGATCGCGAAGCTCGCCGGCGCCAAGGTGCTCGCCACCGCGGGATCGCCGGCGAAGCTCGAGCGAGCCCGCTCGCTCGGCGCCGATGCGGTCGTCGATCACCGGCGTCAGGACATCGCCCGCGAGGTCAAGAATCTGACGGGCGGCCGTGGCGCCGACATCGTCGTCGAGCACGTCGGGGAAGCGACATGGGAGGCGAGCGTGCGCAGCCTCGCGCGCAGCGGCCGGCTGGTCACCTGCGGCGCGACGACGGGACCGCGCGGCGCGATCGACATCCGGGTGTTGTTCGCCCGTCAGGTTTCGCTCCGTGGGTCCTACATGGGGACGAAGCGCGAGTTGCTGCAGGCGGCCGCGCTCTTCTTCGAAGGCCGGCTGCGGCCCGCCGTGGACCAAGTGTTCCCGCTCGCCCGCGCCGCCGACGCTCAGCGCCGACTCGAGGAGGGCCTTCACTTCGGCAAGATCGTCCTGGAGGTCTGAAACCGAGCGGTCGGTGACGCCGTCAAACCAAGGGACGGCAGGCGTGAATGCCTGCGCTACAATTGGCGCTATGAGCCTCGCCCGCCTGAGCTTGGGCTTGTTCGGCGTGGTCGGGGTGATCGCCGCGGCGCTCGCCGGGGCGACCATCTGGCTGCTCCTCACCGATCCGGTCACCGTCGCGGATGCCGTGGCCGAAGGAGAAGTCTCGCCGCTCGTCCGCGAGCTGGCCGGTGTCATCTACGACGCGTTCCAGGGTTTGTTGAAATACCTCTAGGCATTAGGCACTAGGCATTAGGCACCCTGCCAACGAGCAGACTGACCGCTGCCAACCACAGAGTGCCTATTGCCTCGTGCCCATTGCCTACAAGTTCCTGCGCAGAAACCGGATCAACACGAAGGCATCCATCCAACTGAACGGCGCGATCCCTGTGCTGTAGTGCCCGCAGGGCAGCACCGCGAGGTTGTGCGGGATGCTGCGCCGCCGGAACTCATCGACGAACATCCGCGACAGCGTGACCGGGAAGGTGAGATCGTAACGCGCATAGACGAGGAGGATGCGCCGGTCGCGCACGCGATCGAAGAACGGGAACGGGCTAATCGGCAGCCACGCGCGCCGCAGCCGTTCCAGATCGATACTCCCATCCAGGCCCTCGCGGACGTGCGCCGTCGAGAGTCCCTCCCAGACCACGTCGGCGAAGTAAGGCGAGATGTGGTTGAACACCGCCGCGCGGATGCGCGGCTCGTGGGCGGCGGTCAGCATCGCGAGGCAGGATCCGAGGCTCGTACCCAGAATGCCGATCCGCTCGTAGCCGCGCGTGGCGAGCCACCCGACCGCGCGCCGCGCGTCGACCACCGCCTGCCTGCAGGCCTGCACGGTGCGCCCCACGTTGGGGCTGACGACGTAATCGGCTCGGCGCAGCTCGGGCGGCATGCGTGCGTCGTGATACGGAAGACTGAGCCGCAGCGCGCTGACGCCGAACCGCGCCGCGAGACGTGACAGCCCGACGTGCCCCTCGGCGTCGGCGTTCCACTGCGGAAGGATGACGACCGCTCGACGGGGCGCACCGCGTGTTGGCGGTTCCGCCGGAAAATACCGCGCGTGGGCGACGTTGTTTTCCCGATGCGGCGTGTCGATCACGCTCGGGAACGTCAGGCGATCGCCGTCCAGTTCGTAGTCGGACGTCGGCGGCGCGTCGTAGAACCGATCGGTGTCGGCCATCACGCCGTCCACCCAACGGTCGATGACGTCGAACGGCGTGACACCCGGCGCCTGGCCATTGGTCTCCAGCCACTCCAGGCCCCACTCGAACGGACGAATGACACGATCGTCCTTCGAGATGTCGGCGAGCCTGCGCTCCCAGCGATGGAAGGTCCGCTGAATCACGATCCCGTCGGCTCCGGAGTGACGACTGGCTCCAGCAACAGCGCGGTTTCCAGCAGCGCGGTCGTCTCCATGCCGGCGAGCTGAAAGCCGCCGGGCAGACCGGCGGACGTTTTGCCCATTGGCAGAGAGATGGCCGGATGTCCGGTCAGATTGAAGAGCTGGGTGAGCCGCAGCATCGCCGAGCGGACCGGCTCGCGGTCTCCACCCAGTGGCACCGACTCCGCGCCGATCGGCGGCGCGGCAATCGGCAGCGTCGGGAGCGCAAGCGCGTCCACCCCCTGAAGCGTGCGGTCGACGCCCGCGCGAAGCAGATCGCGCCCCTCCTGCGCGCGAACGTAGTCCTCGGCCAGCACGTAGCGTCCCATCTCGAGCCGCAGCCGGACCGCAGGAACGTAGTCCTGCGGGCGCGCGTCCAGCAGCGGCGCGTGATACGCCGCCGCCTCGGCCAGGACCGTGTGGAGATACACCGTCGCGATCAGCTCGGCGTGCGGGACTTCGACGTCGCGCACCCGATGGCCGGCGCGCCGCGCGCGATCGATCGCGGCCTCGAAGAGCGCGCCGATCTCGGGGTCCAACCGATCGACGAAGTACCGGCGGGGGACGCCCAGTGTCAGCGGTTCGGGGCGCGGCTGCCAGCCGTTGGTCTCGCGCGGCGCGCCGCGGAGGACGTCGTAGAGGATCCAGGCGTCACGGACCGATCGGACCAGTGGACCCGCGTGGTCGAGCGTACGGCTGAGCGGCACGATCCCGTCGCACGGCACCTCTCCGAACCGTGGCTTGAGCCCGACGATGCCGCAGGCGCCGGCCGGAATCCGGATCGAGCCCCCCGTGTCGGTGCCGAGCGAGGCGAGCGCCATTCCGGTCGCGACCGAGATCGCCGAGCCGCCGCTCGAGCCACCGGGAGACCGCGAAGGGTCGTGCGGATTGCGTGAAGGACCGAACGCGGAATCCTCGTTGGTCGTGCCGAACGCGAACTCGTGCAGGTTGGTCTTGCCGACGATGATGGCGCCGGCGGCGCGGAGGCGCGCCACCACGGGGGCGTCGGCGCTGGCCACGTGGCCGGCGCGCACTTTCGATGCGGCGGTGGTCGGCAGGCCGGCGACGTCGGCGAGATCCTTGATCGAGACGGGGATGCCGTGGAGCGGGCCACGCCAGCGTCCGGCGGCGGCGTCGCGGTCGAGGTCGGCCGCCTCGGCCCGCACGCTGTCCCGCGTGACCGTGATGAACGCGTTCAGCTCGCGATCGCGCGCGTCGATCGCCGCGAGGCTGGCGTCGACGAGATCCGAGGCGCGCACGCGGCCGCTCTTGATGAGCGGCCCGAGGTCAGCGATCGTTCCGGCGTGCGTCATTCGAATCCACCGTCTTCAGGCCGGCCCGCAGCGTCCGCGTCGCCGCCGCCAGCGTCGCCAGCATCGGCTTCAGCTCGGGGAGACCGCGCCGGTCGGCATCGGCCTGCGCCGCGGCGAGCCACGCGTCGATGTCCATGCCTGCTTAGAAGCTCACCATGCCGCGCAGTACAATCGGCAGCGTGAGGAACGAATGCGAGACCGGCGCGTCCAGCCGGTTCCACGCGATCTTCACCGCGAGCTGCACGCCGATCGGCCCCGCGTTGAGCCCGCCGCCGCCCTCGGCGAAGTAACGTGGCCCGCGGCCCAGCCCGTCGCTCTTGATCCGGCCGAACCCGCCGGCGACGAACGCGTGGCTGCCGAGCCCCCAGCCTGGCGCGCGATCGGCGACGTAGACCCCCATCGACAGGTCGAGCGAGCGCGCGTCCTCCAGCAGGTACGAGGACACGAGCGCGGGGCCCTCGATCCTCAGCTCGATGCGCGGAATGTCCTCGGCGCTCACGCGCACGCCGAGCGTGGCGCCGGTGGCCATCCCCAAAGGATAGACGGTGAGGCCGAGGCCGGAGCCTGGGCGCCGGAACTCGATCACGTCGACCCTCGTCAGGCCGTCGCGAGATTCGTAGTCGAACGTCTGGCGCTGCGATTCCCCCACCTCGCGCCCGACGAGATCTTCCACCGGGTGGTTCTCGAAGTGCAGCGGCTGCGTGCGCAGCCAGTCGTAGCTCAGCGTGACCCACTGGCGGCGGACTGTCGGCTGTGGCTTCGGCGCCGGTGTCGGTTGCTGCTCCGCGCGCGCAGCCAAGGGCAGCAGTGCGACCGCCGAAATGATGAAGAGAAGAAGACGAAGACGTGGACCGATAGAGTGCATGCCGGGGTAAGCTCTGAGGTTACCACATGCCCGAAACCGTTCTGGCCGCCGTGATGCCGGCGCCGCGCACGCCGGTCGAGCTGCGCGAGTTCCCCGTCCCCGATCTGCCGCCCGGTGGCGCGCTGCTGCGCACGGCCTACTCTGAAGTGTGCGGCACGGACGTCCACCTCTGGCATGGACGGCTCGCGGGCGTGCCGTATCCGATCATCCCGGGTCACGTGTCTGCCGGCGTACTCGATTGCGCCCGCGGTCCGCTGGCGTCGCTCGACGGCTCGAATCTTCGTGAGGGAGATCGCGTCGTCTTCTTTGACGTGCACCGCACGTGCGGGCGCTGCCGCGCGTGCACGGTGAGCCGCACGCCCACGCGCTGCGCCGCGCGGCGGGTCTACGGCATCACCGACCCCGCGGAAGAAGGGCTGCTCGGCGGGTGGGCCGAAGCGATCTACCTTGAGCCGGGCGTCGGCCTCGCGCGCCTGCCGGCGGCTGTGGCCTTCGAGGATTACATCGGCGGCGGCTGCGGGCTCATCACCGCGGTCCACATCATCGACCGCGCGTTGCTCAAGCCGGGTGATCGCGTCCTCGTGCAGGGGACCGGTGCCGTCGGCCTCAGTGCCATCGCGCTCGCGCGGCTGGCAGGCGCGTCGCTGGTCGCCGCGATCGGCGCCCCGGAGGATCGGCTCGCGCTCGCGCGACGAATGGGGGCGGACGACGTGATGGACGTGCGGTCGTCGTCAGTCGAAGAGCGCCGCGCGCGCGTCCTCGATCTGACGGCTGGCGACGGCGTCGACGTCGTCATCGAGGCCGCGGGCTCGGCACGGGCCGTCGAGGAAGGGCTGTCGCTCGCGCGCGACGGCGGCGCGTACGTCATCGCCGGCCACTACACGGATGCGGGACCGAGCACTATCAACGTCCATCAACAGATCAATCGGAAGCACCTGGACGTCCGGGGGTGCTGGGGCAGCGAGCCCGGACACTTCCTGCGCGCGCTGCGCATCCTCGAGCACCAGGGCGCGGCATTGCCGTGGCGGGAGATCGGCGCGCGGACCTACGGCCTCGCAGAGCTGAACGACGCGCTGGCGGACGCCGAAGCGATGAGGATTCCGAAAGCGCTCGTCAAGCCGTAGTCTGTCGGGTTTCGAGTTTCTAGTTGGAAGCGAGCAGCGCGTCGATTTCCTGCTTGAACCGCGCGTAGGGCTGTGCGCCGTTGATGAAGCGCGCCACCTTGAGCGACTTCCCGTCAGCCTCGATCACGCCGACGAAGAAGGCGGGCGTGCCGGTCACGCCGGACGAGACCGCGTCGTCGACCGACTGCTGCACCGTCTTGGCGTGCTTGCCGGAGTCGACGCATTGCTGAAACGCGCCCAGCTCGACGCCCACGGCCGCGGCGTGCGCCTTCAGCTCGTCCGGACCGAGCGGGTTGGGGTTCATGAAGAGCCGGTTGTGCATCGGCCAGTACTTGTTCTGATCCGCGGCGCAGTTGGCGGCTTCGTGCGCCTTGACCGCCTGTCGGTGCAGCGACTCGATGGGGAAGTCCCTGAAGGCGTACCGGATCTTGCCGGTCGCGACGTACTCCTTCTCGATCTGCGGCATCGTGTCCCGGAAGTGTCGGCCGCAGAAAGGGCACTGGTAGTCCGAGAACTCGAGGAGCATGACTTTGGCCGAGTCGCTGCCGCGGATCTTCGCTCCCGCGAGGCTGATGGGGCCATCCGCACCGGGGGGTCTGGGGACTCCGAGCCGCGCCCGCATGTCCGCCAGGTCGCGCTCGAGCGCGGCTGTGCGCGCTTTCAGCGCCTCAATCTCCTTTTTCAACGCCTCCGCCTCGGTCGACTGCCCGGGCAGCCCGATGGTCAGCGCCAGGGCGACGCCGAGGGCGGCGATCACGGCCAATGCGGTTTTCATAAGCTCGATCTTACACCTCGGGAACCCTGACCGCCCGCCTCCGCCACGGCTGCCGGTTCCGCCGGGGCTTCACGCGGCCGCCTCCGCCGAAGCCTTGCGCGAACGCGGAAGGCGGAAGGGCGGCGCTATGCGTTGTCCATGTCGTCGAGCGTGTCCACGGCCCGGCGGAGGTGCGGGATCGCAATCGATCCACCCACAACCAGCGCCACGTTGAACGTCTCGAAGAACTCCTCCCGGGTCGTGCCTTCCTCGCGGCAGCGGATGATGTGGTACGTGATGCAGTCGTCGCAGCGCAGGACGAGCGACGCGACCAGGCCGAGCAGCTCTTTCGTCTTAACCGGTAGCGCGCCGGGCTCGTAGGCGCGGCTGTCGAGCGCGAAGAACCGCTTGATGTCGAGGTTCCCGGATTCGAGGATGCGCGCGTTCATCCGCTCGCGGAACGCGCGGAACTCGTGCAGTCGATGGCTTTCGCTCATGGCGGCTCCGATTGTAAGCTGAAGCCCGGATGCCACGTCGCACGAAGATCGTCGCGACGATCGGGCCGGCAAGCGCGACCGAGCCGGCGATCGCCGGCCTCATCGCGGCCGGCGTCGACGTCTTCCGGTTGAACTTCTCTCACGGCACGCACGACGCGCACGCGCGCGTCGCCGAGCGGGTCCGCGACGCCGCGCGCCGCGCGAAACGCATCGTCGCCATCCTGCAGGATCTGGGAGGCCCCAAGATCCGCACCGGACGGCTCGCCGGCGGCGCGCCCCTGGCGCTCGCCGAACGCGACCGTCTGCGCATCGAAACGGGATCGGGGGACGGAAGCCCCGGACGTGTCTTCACCGGATTCGATGGTCTCGCGCGATCGGTGAAGGCCGGAGATCGTCTGCTGCTCGACGACGGGCGCATCGAGTTGGAGGTGGTCGCGGTGGACCCGCGCGGGGTCGACACGGTCGTCGTCAACGGCGGCCTGCTTGGCGAGCACAAAGGGATCAATGCCCCCGGCGTGAAGCTCGCGGCGTCTGCGCTGACGGCGAAAGACCGCACCGATCTCGCGTTCGGCGTGACGCTCGGCGTGGACTTCGTCGCGTTGAGCTTCGTGCAGACCGAATCGGACATCGGCGACGCCCGCCAGGCGCTCGACGAGGCCGGCGCGGCGACGCCCGTCATCGCCAAGATCGAGCGGCCCGCGGCGGTCGAGCGGATCGACCAGATCCTCGCGGTGTCCGACGGCGTGATGGTGGCGCGCGGCGACCTCGGGCTTGAGGTGCCGCTCGAGCGCGTGCCGCGTATTCAGAAGGACATCGCGCGCCGAGCGCAGAGGCTCGGGCGGCCGGTCATCGTCGCGACGCAGGTGCTCGAGTCGATGCGCGAGGAGCCGCGGCCAACCCGCGCCGAAGTGAGCGACGCCGCCACCGCGGTCGATCAGGGTGTGGATGCAATCCTGCTCGCGGGGGAAACCGCAATCGGCACGAACCCGATCCGCGCCGTGCGCACGCTCGACCTGATCATCCGCGAGGCGGAGACCATCCCGATCGTCGAGCCGCTGGAGCCGGCGGTCGACCCGACCCGGTCCGGGCACGGCCGCGCCATCTGCGAGGCGGCGATCACGCTGGCGGCGCGCGGGTCTGCGGACGCGATCGTGGCCGTCACGCGCGGCGGCAAGACCGCCCGCCTGCTGTCGGCGCTGCGGCCGGGCGCGACGATCTAC
>JBOGJB010000087.1:0-8248 GCA_050745085.1 Vicinamibacterales bacterium | reverse complement strand
GGACCTAGGAGCCGACCCGGCTGCCGCAGGCGGCTCCGCCGGCTGCGGGTGCGGCGTCGCCGGCAGATCCCAGTCACCGAAGTCCGCCCACCGTGCGGGCGCGGCGGGGGGTGGCGGGATCGGCTCGGGCGCGGCGGACTGACCGGGCGGCGGCCCGTGCTGCGAGAAGGCCGCATCAAGGCGGTCGAAGTACTCGTCGAGCGAGTCGACGGGGTTGACCTGACCTTCGAGGGGCGGGGGCTCCCCGGGCGGATTGGAGGGTGGCGGGGCGGCCGGGGCCGAGACCCGCGCTCCCTCCCACAGCGACGCGGGACGGCGTCCCGCCAGGAGCTCTTTGACTCTGTTGATGACCATTTGCGGCTCGAACGGCTTGACGAGCACGCCGTCGCATCCGACGGCGCGCGCGCGCGCCTCGTCTATGGGTTCAAACGCGCCAGTAAGCAACAGGACGGGGATGTGCTTGAGGTGCGGCGTCTTCTTCACGTGCGCCGCGACCTCGTAGCCGTCCCGCCGCGGCATGCCCACGTCGGCCAGGATGACGTCGGGACGCTCGGTCTCGATGCGTTGGACCGCCTCCTGCCCGTCGCCGACCGCGATCACCTGGATCTGCTCGTCGGCGAACGTGAGCTCGATCACGCGCTGAATGGTGACGCTGTCGTCCGCAAGCAGGAGCTTAGGCATCATCTGCCTTCATCTGCGGCTGCATGAGCGCGAGCGTTGGCTTCGATGTACTTGATGATGTCCTGCATCGGGCTGCCCGGCAGGAAGATCCCGTTGATCCCCATCGCCTGCAGTTTCGGGATGTCCACGTCTGGGATGATCCCGCCGACCACGACGCTGACGTCGGTGAGGCCCTTCTCCTTCAACAGATCCATGACGCGCGGGCAGATGTGCATGTGCGCGCCCGACAGGATCGAGAGGCCGATCGCGTCGGCGTCCTCCTGGAGCGCCGCCGCCACGATCTGCTCGGGCGTCTGGCGAAGGCCCGTGTAGATGACCTCCATTCCCGCGTCGCGCAGCGCGCGCGCGATCACTTTGGCCCCGCGGTCGTGGCCGTCGAGACCGGGCTTCGCGATGACCACTCGAATCTTACGCATGTCTCAGGGCGGGCCTCGTGCCTGGGGCTTTGGGTCTCGGGCCGTGCCTCGGGATTCGTGCCTCGTGCGGGAGACCCATCCGAGGCACGAGGCACGAGGCCCCGCCGAGGAACGAGGCACGGGGCACCGCCCGAGGCACGAGGCCCCAGGCACGAGGTCCGAGCGTCATATCGAGGGCACTTCTTCGTACTCGCCCCAGACGTCCCGCAGCGCGTCGCACATCTCGCCGACGGTGGCGTAGGCGCGGACGCAGTCCAGCAGCGGGTACATCGTGTTATCGGCGCCGCGCGCCCCCTCGCGCAGGCCGTCGAGCGCGCGGGCGACACGGGCCGTATCCCGGGTGCGGCGCAGGTCGTCGAGCGCGGCGAGCTGCTTCTCGGCTGCGGTTTCGTCGATATAGAGGATGGGGAGCGGCGGCTCGTCCTCCGTCACGTAGTCGTTGACGCCGACGATGATCTTCTCGCGCCGCTCGACCGCCTGTTGGAACTGGTACGACGCCTCGGCGATCTCCTTCTGGGGGTAGCCCTGCTCGACCGCCGCGACCATCCCGCCCATCCGGTCGATCGTGTCGAAGTAGCGCTTCGCCCCCTCTTCCATCTCGAGCGTGAGCTTCTCGACGAAGTACGACCCGCCGAGCGGGTCGACGATGTTAGCCACGCCGCTCTCGTGCGCGATGATCTGCTGTGTGCGGAGCGCAAGCGTCGCCGCCTCGGCCGTCGGGAGCGCCAGCGCTTCGTCCAGCGAGTTGGTGTGGAGCGAGTTCGTCCCGCCGAGTACAGCGCCGAGCGCCTGCAGCGCGGTGCGCACGACGTTGTTGTACGGCTGCTGCGCGGTCAGCGAGACGCCGGCGGTCTGGGTGTGGAAGCGCAGCTTCCGGGATCGGTCGCTGGTCGCGCCGAAGCGGTCGCGCATGACCTCGGCCCAGAGCTTGCGCGCCGCGCGGTATTTCGCGATCTCCTCGAAGAAGTCGCTGTGGGCGTTGAAGAAGAACGAGATGCGCGGCACGAAGTCGTCGAGGTCGAGCCCGGCGTCCACGCCGTACTGGACGTATTCGATGCCGTCGCGGAGCGTGAAGGCCAGCTCCTGCAGCGCCGTCGAGCCCGCCTCGCGGATGTGGTAGCCGCTGACCGAGATCGTGTTCCACCGCGGCACTTCCTTGGCGCAGAACGCGAAGACGTCGGTAATGAGCCGCATCGACGGACGCGGCGGGTAGATGTACTCCTTCTGCGCGATGAACTCCTTCAGGATGTCGTTCTGAATCGTCCCGGAGAGCGTCTTCCAGTCCACCCCCTGCTGCTCCGCGACGACGAGGTACATCGCGAAGATCATGGGCGCCGGAGAGTTGATCGTCATCGACGTCGTGATGTCGCCGAGCGTGATGCCGTCGAAGAGCCGCTCCATGTCCGCGAGCGACACGATGCTGACGCCGCACTTCCCTACCTCGCCGAGCGACAGCGCATGGTCCGGGTCGCGCCCCATCAGCGTCGGCAGGTCGAACGCGACGCTGAGACCCGTGCCGCCGGCCTTCAGCAGCTGTTTGTAGCGGAGGTTGGTCTCCTCGGGCGTGCCAAACCCGGCGAACTGCCGGATCGTCCAGAGCTTGCCGCGGTAGCCGGTCGGGTGGATCCCGCGTGTGTACGGAAACGTGCCGGGGTCGCCGAGGTCGCGCCCGTAGTCGAGGCTGGCCAGGTCAGCGGGGGTGTAGAGGCGCTCGATGCGGCGGCCTGAGATCGTCGTGAACGGGACGTCGCGCTCCGGTGCTTTCGGCGGTGAGTCGGCTTTCCTCGGCTCGGCGACGGTTTTCATAAGTCCTTTGATTATAAGCGATAAGCGGACCTGCTCAATCCAACTTCAGCACCGGGTTAGCGTCGCGTCGACACCGTCCCGTCGTAGACAATCTTCCCGCCGGCAAT
The DNA here is from genome assembly GCA_050745085.1 of Vicinamibacterales bacterium. Classification (GTDB taxonomy): domain Bacteria; phylum Acidobacteriota; class Vicinamibacteria; order Vicinamibacterales; family 2-12-FULL-66-21; genus DATAEE01. The sequence goes on along the minus strand of JBOGJB010000087.1, from coordinate 5,238 downwards.
CGTGTAGCGCACCTTCGCCTTGAGGAGATCCGCGGGACGGGTCTTCCCGACCTCGACGAGGTTGCGATCGAAGACGGCGATGTCGGCGAACTTGCCCGGGGCGAGCGTTCCCTTGATGCCCTCCTCGAACGACGCCCACGCCGGTCCCTTCGTGTACGCCTCGATCGCCTCTTCGATCGTGAGGCGCTGATCGGGGAACCAGCCTTCCTTCGGCTCGCCGTTCAGCGTCTGACGCGTAACGGCGGCGTACAGTCCATAGACGGGGCTGAGATAGTACCGGGCGGCGTTGGTGCCGGGGCTGTCGCTGCCGAATACCAGCACCGCTCCCGCCTGTTTGAGCTTGCGGAAAGGATACGCGCCACGCGACCGCTCCGGCCCGATGCGTTCCTCCATCCAGCGCATGTCGTCGGAGATGTGGTACGGATTGACCTCGGCGACGAGCTTCAGCTTCCCGAAGCGCGCGTAGTCGTCCGGATGAATCGTCTGCGCATGAATCACGCGCCAGCGGTGGTCGGTGTCGAGGAGCTTTTCCTCGGTCAGGACGCGCTCGTACACGTCCAGGATGATGCGGTTGCCGAGATCGCCGATCGCGTGGACGTGCGGCGGCACGCCGATCCTCGCGGCCGCCCTGACCAGCCGCTCGAGATTACCCGGCGGAAAGGCGGTGTAGTGATCGCCGGGCTTCATCGACATCGCCGCCCCCTCCCGCCCTTCGGGGAACATCACATGGCGCAGGATGCCGCGATTGCGCGGGTCGTGGTTGAACGGCTCGAAGAAGAGGGCTGCGCTGCTGCCCATGATGCCGTCCACCCACGCCTTGAAGCCGACGAGTTTCAGCCACTCGTCGCCGAACCCGCGCGACACCCCGACCGCCGCGACGTGCTCGACCTCGTACAGCGTGGGCCGAATGTTGATCCTGACCGTCAGCTCGCCGCGCCGTTTCAGCATCTGGTACGCCTGCAGCTGCTCGGCCGACGTCAGGTCCTGAATCGTGGTGAGGCCTCCTTCACGCGCTTCCTGCATCACCGCGCGCACCTGGACGAGCCGCTGCTCGAGCGGCGTCGCGGGGATCGCCTTACGGACGAGGTCCGCGGCCGACCCCTTCACGATCCCGGTCAGCCGTCCGCTCGCGTCCTTGACGATCTCGCCCCCTTCCGGCGCGGGCGTCGACTCGGTGATGCCCGCCAGCTTCAGCGCGAGGCTGTTCGCGAGATACATGCTCCGGTCGAAGCGGTTGACGAAGACCGGATGGTCAGGACTGACGGGATCGATGAGATCGCGGTGAGGAGTGAACGGCCCCGCACCTTGAGCACCCTGAGCACCCTGAGCACCTGAGGACCCCGCCTTCCACTGCTCATAGGCCCCCCAGTCGCCGCGGGTGATCCAGCTGCCTTTCGGCAGTCTGCCGGCCGCGCCCCGGATCCGATCGACGAACGTCTTCGGCTCATGGACGTCGAGCAGGTTGGCGCCGATGAGCAGCGCGCCGGTCCCCTCGGTGTGCACGTGCGCGTCGTTGAAGCCCGGCAGCGCGAAGCCGCCGGCGAGATCGATCGTGCGCGTGTCCGCGCCCGCGAGCGCGCGGACCTCCGCCACCGCGCCGACCGCCAGGATGCGGTCCCCCGCGATCGCCATCGCCTCGGCCCACGGCTTCGCCGGGTCGAGCGTGTAGACCCGTCCGTTGGTGAGGATCAAATCCGCAGCGGCCCCGCCGGCCAGAACGGCCGGTGCAACGGCCAGAGCGAGAACGGTCAGGCAGTGTTTCATGACGGGGCAGGATACCTTGACTTGGCTCGGGACCGGAAAGTACGCTGATCTGCTTTTTTGACCCACGCAGCTACTCTGCGTGAATCTGCGTTCATCTGCGGCTGGGAGCGTCATGGAAGGCGGCAGCATCTTCAACGCCATGCTCCAGGAGTTCGATGGAGCGGCGAGAATCCTCGGGCTCGACACCGGCATCTGGAAAATCCTCACCCATCCGAAGCGCCAAATCATCGTGTCCTGTCCGATCCAGATGGACAACGGCGAGATCGAAGTTTTCACCGGCTACCGGGTGCAATACAACATCACGCTCGGCCCCGCGAAGGGCGGCATCCGCTATCACCCCAACGTGACGCTCGATGAAGTCACCGCGCTCGCCGCGTGGATGACGTGGAAGTGCGCCGTCGCGCACATCCCCTTCGGCGGCGGCAAGGGCGGCGTCGTGTGCGACCCGACGCGGATGTCCCGGCGCGAGCTCGAAGCGCTCACGCGACGGTACGTCGCGGAGATCATCGACGCGATCGGACCCGAGAAGGACATCCCTGCGCCGGACGTCAACACCAACGATCAGATCATGGCCTGGGTCATGGATACCTACTCTATGCACGTCGGCCAGACGACGACCGCAGTGGTGACCGGCAAACCGATCGAGATGGGCGGGTCGCTCGGGCGCCGTGAGGCGACGGGGCGCGGCGTCATGATCTGCACGCGCGAGGCGGCGAAGCACCTCGGCCTCGACATCAACGGGGCGACGGTCGCCGTGCAGGGGTTCGGCAACGTCGGGTCGATCTCCGCTCTGCTCCTCTCGCAGATCGGCGCGAAGATCGTGGCGGTTACCGACTGGAAGGGCGGCGTCTACAACCAAGCGGGCCTCGACGTCCCGAAGCTGGTCGACTACGTCGCGCAGCACCGAACGGTGGACGGCTTCCCCGGCGGCGAGCCGATCGACAACGAAGCGATGTTCAAACTGCCGGTGGCGGTCTTGATCCCCGCGGCGCTCGAGAACCAGATCACGATGGAGAACGCGCCGGACATCCAGGCCAGGATCATCACCGAAGGCGCGAACGGCCCGACGACGCCCGAGGCGCATGCGCTGCTGCACAGCCGGGGCATCTTCGTCATCCCCGACATCCTCGCCAATTCGGGGGGCGTCACGACGTCGTACTTCGAATGGGTGCAGGACCGCTACGGCTATTTCTGGGAGGAAGACGAAGTGAACCAGCGCCTCGAGCGCAAGATGTGCGAGGCATTCGACGACGTGCTGAAGATGTCGCTCAAGTACAAGACCGACATGCGCACCGCCGCCTACATCGTCGCCATCAGCCGGGTCGCAACGGTGACGAGGATGCGGGGGATGTATGCTTGACGGGCCTCGGGCCTAGGGCCTCGGGCCTCGTCACGGAGGCTGAATGCAATCTGCGATCGATCCACCCCAGGCGCTCGACTCGTTTGTCATCGCCCAGCAGCAGTTCGATCGCTGCGCCGATCTCCTGAAGCTGGACCAGGGGCTGCGCGCCGTGCTGCGCGAGCCGGTGCGTGAGCTGCACGTCACGCTGCCCGTGCGGATGGATGATGGGAGTATCCGCGCGTTCAAGGGCTTTCGCGTCCAGTACAACGACGCGCGCGGTCCGGCCAAAGGCGGCATCCGGTTCCACCAGGACGAGACCATCAGCACCGTCCGCGCGCTCGCGGCCTGGATGACGTGGAAAACCGCGGTCATGGATCTGCCGCTCGGTGGCGGCAAGGGCGGGATCATCTGCAACCCGAAAGAGCTGTCGGAGCGGGAGCTCGAGCGGCTCTCGCGCGCCTACATCAACGCCATCGCCTGGATCATCGGCCCCGAGCGCGACATCCCCGCGCCGGACGTCTACACCACGCCGCAGATCATGGGCTGGATGATGGACGAGTTCAGCAAGCACCGCGGCTACACGACGCCGGGCGTCATCACCGGCAAGCCGATGACGCTCTGGGGATCGCTCGGCCGGGACGACGCGACGGCGCGCGGGTCGATGTACGCGATTCGCGAGGCGGCGCGTCAGCTCGGGCTGGATCTCTCGAAGGCGCGCGTCGCGATCCAAGGCTACGGCAACGCCGGCTCGTTCGCCGCGTCGCTCGCGTCGGAGATGTTCGGCATGAAAATCGTCGCGATCAGCGACTCGCGCGGCGGCATCTTCGACCCTCATGGGATCGACTACGACGAACTGCACGAGTACAAGGAGCGGACCGGCTCCGTCGTCGGCTACCCGAAGGGTCAGGCGGTCAGCAACAGCGACCTGCTCGAGGTGGACGCTGACGTGCTCATCCCGGCCGCGCTCGAGAACCAGATCACCGGCCAGAACGCGGGGCGCGTCAAGGCCAAGATCGTCGCCGAGGCGGCCAACGGCCCGACCACACCCGAAGCGGACGCCATCTTCTATAAGAGGAACGTCTTCGTCATCCCGGACTTCCTCTGCAACGCCGGCGGCGTCACCGTGTCCTATTTCGAGTGGGTGCAGAACCTGCGCGGCATGCCGTGGGAGCTCGAGGACGTGCACCGGCGGCTCGACCGCAAAATGACGCGCGCGTTCGAGGAATCGCTGGCCGAGTCCAAGCGGCACAAGGTGGACGTCCGCATGGGCGCGTACTGCGTCGCCGTCAAGCGCGTGGCTGAAGCGGTCCGGGCCAGGGGATGGGCCTGAACGTCAGTGCTTAGTGCTTAGTGCTTCGTCCTTAGTCTGCCTGCGCTCGCGAGGGATTGGGCACCTGCGAGCCACAGAGTGTGCTCGACAGAGGAAGACACCATTCTGTCGCGCGTGCAAACAGACCAAGCTCTAAGAACTAAGCACTAAGCACTAAGAACTAACTGATGACACGGATCGCGAGCACGTCCTGCGACGAGCCCTTGCCGGCTGTGGCAGTGATCTCGATCAGATACTCGCCCGGCGCGAGGCTCGCGAGCGGGAGGTCGACCAGGTGAGCGGCGCCGGACGACTCGACCGGCAGGTTCGACATCGGCTGGCCGGCGCGGTTGAGCAGCTTCGCGGTCACGGCGGGCGCGTCACCCGTGGCGGCGTACGCCTCGACCCGGAGGGAGAGCCGCTCGGTCCGCCGGAACTCGCGATCGGGGGTCGGCATGGCGGCGGGGTCCGCCTTGAGCGCGGCGATCTCCTTCAACGTGCGCGCGCGCAGCAGCCGCGGCGTGGAGAGCGCCACCTCGGTCTTCACGAAGTCCGGCACCGTCAGCTCGCGCTGCGCCGCGTCGAGCACCTGCCCGCGCTCGTTCTCGATGTTGAGGCGCACCTGCATCGGCCCCGGGTCGGCATCGAAGGTCACGACGCGCGGATCGCCGACCCGACCCCGGAAGTACGGCTCGCCGTTCGGCGCGATCGCCGTGACCGCCAGCCGCGAGGGCGGATCCTCGCGCGCCGCCGTCGAACCGGGCGACTGCGCGACCGGCTCCCACGTGAGGGTCACGCGCGTCTTCCCGTTCTCGCCGCGGGC
>JBOGJB010000086.1:0-1785 GCA_050745085.1 Vicinamibacterales bacterium | reverse complement strand
GATCCAGCTCGCGTGCGATCTGCCGCCGCGCGCGATCGTGGTACGGCCGGTAGCGCTCGAGCGCGCCGATGTTCGTGATCTTCCGCAGGAACGACGCCATCGTCTCCCCCGGCGGCACGGGGTACTCGGGAAAGCGGTACCCGAGATCCGCCATCGTGTACTCGAGGCGCTCCGACAGCGCGCGCGCGGCCGCGGTCGCCTGCGGCAGGTCTGAGAAGAGCGCCGCCATCTGCGCGGGAGACTTGAGGTAACGCTCGGCGTTGACCGACAGCCGCCGCCCCGCCTGCGCGATCGTCGTCTTGTGGCGGATGCAGGTGAGGACGTCGTAGAGCGGGCGGTCCGCCGGCTGGGCAAAGCGCACGCCGTTGGTGGCGACGACCGGCACGTGGAACGCCGCCGCGAGGTCGAGGAGCCGGTGGTTGTCCGCTTCCTCGTCGCGCCGGAGGTGGCGCTGGAGCTCGACGTACACGCGGTCGCGGCCGAAGAGGCCGACGAGCCGATCGACGAGCCCGCCGACGCCATGCCGCCCGCCCCAGAGCGCCTCGCGCCCGACGAGCGCGACGAGCCCGTCGGTCCATCCGTCGAGATCGTCGAGCGCGAGCGAACCGCTGCCTTTCGGCGCGGCGAGCTTCATCGTCGTGATCAGCCGGCAGAGATTGCGGTAGCCCTCGCGGGAACTCACCAGGACAGGCAGCCGCCATAGCGGACTGACTTGCCCGCTTTCCTTTGTGCTCGCGGGGCCCCACCCCCGCTCGCCCTGACCGCTGATCGTCAGCTCGGCGCCAATGATTGCTTTAATCCCCGCCTTCTTCGCGGCAAGGTGAAAGCGGGGCGCGCCGTAGATGCCGTCCCGATCGAGCAGCGCGAGCGCGGGATAGCCCAGCTCCGCCGCGCGTGCGACAAGGGTCTCGGGCAACGACGCGCCATCGAGAAAGGAAAACGCCGACGAGGTATGAAGCTCGACGTGCACCCGCTCAGTCCAGCATCCCGTCGAGAAACCACCGATTCGAGTCGCGATCGCGATAGATCCGGTAGACGCCGTCCGGGACGGCAACGTCCCACTCGTCTTTATTCCATCTCTTTGTTTGCGCTGGGGCCTCACCCCCAGCACCTACCACTTCTCTTTCTGCTCGCTCGCCGCGCTGGCTCGAAGCACCTGGCTTCACGTCCGGCGCACCAACTTCAGCATTCGCACTTCGAACTTCAGACTTGTGGACCCACCACCCGCCAGACGCTCGCCATGGACCCGCGCACTCAATCACGCGTCCGCCCGCAAGACCGCGGCGTGCGGTGGTCACGCGCATGGGACGGCCGTGGTCGAGATCAACACGTGCCGGAATGGGAAGGCGGAAGCGACGGAGGACCGACGTAGGCCCGGCCTTCAGGCCGGGCGTGCCGGCATCATCCGGACCTTCGGGCAATCCGCGCACGCCCGGCCGGAAGGCCGGGTCTACACCGCAGGCAAACGCGCGCAGCGCAAAGGCCCCCGGCTCGTGCGAATCGACGAGCGCCGGGGCGCCGACGCGTCCCGCCCCCATCAGCGCCTCCAGGCGCGCGACGAGCGTCGAGAGCGTCTCGGGGAACGGCAGCGCCCGTTCGAGCAGCGAATACTGGACGATGCGCGCCGGCGTCGGCTCGAGCAGGACGGCGACGCGATCGATCGCGTCGGCAACCGGCTGCGACTCGAGCTGGAGCAGGAGCAGCGTGCGGAACGTGCGCGCGTCGCGCATCGGGGCCGGCAACTCGAGCCGGCGCGTGACCGCCTCGCGCGTGACGAGCGTGAGC
>JBOGJB010000085.1:0-4689 GCA_050745085.1 Vicinamibacterales bacterium | reverse complement strand
TCGACGGCGTCGACAACAACCAGGCCTTCTTCTCCGAGGCGCGTGGCCGCACGCGCGCGTCGTATACGATCAGCCAGGCTGCCATCCGCGAGTTCCAGGTCGGCATCAGCAATTTCTCCGCCGAGTTCGGCCGCGCCGCGGGCGGCACCGTGAACGCGGTCACCAAGTCGGGGACCAACACGCTCCACGGCGAAGGCTTCTACTTCCTGCGCGACGATGCGTTCCAGGCGCGCGAGCCGTTCACGCCGACCAAGCCGGAAGAGCTTCGGCAGCAGTTCGGGGTCAGCGTGGGCGGGCCGATCACGCGGGACAAGGTCTTCTATTTCGCCAACTACGATCAGCAGCTTCGGGACTTCCCGGGCTTCGTGCGAACAAGCGACGCCGCCTACCTGTCGCAGGCGTGCACGGCGCCGGGCTGCGCCGCCACGCGCACGTTCTTTGAAGGGCTCGGCGCCTTCTTTCCGCGCGAGGGCGACAACCGCATCTTCCTCGGCAAGCTTGACACCGCGCTCAATGCCAAGCACAACCTCGCGGTGCAGTACAACATGCACCGCTGGGAATCTCCCAACGGCATCCAGACGCAGCCGATCCTCGTCGGCGTCAGCAACGACGCGAACGGCGCCGATCACGTCAAGACCGATTTCGCGGTCGTCTCGCTGAACTCAGTGCTCAGCAACAAGTTCCTGAACGAGTTCCGATTGCAGATCGGCCGGGACTTCGAGTCGCAGGAGCCCAACGCTGCCGGGCCGGGCACGACGGTGACCAACGGCATCAGCTACGGCATGCCGAACTTTCTGCCGCGCCCGAAGTATCCCGACGAGCGCCGGTACCAGTTCATCGATAACGTCTCGTACTACGTCGGCGCCCACAGCCTCAAAGCGGGCTTCGACATCAACTACGTCCGCGAAGACGTCATCAACCTGTTCCAGGGTGGCGGCATCTACACGTACCCGACGCTGCAATCGATCGCCTCGGACTGCCCACCCGGTGCCGCGGGCTGCGTGCAACTGGCGGACGCGAGCCGCGGCCGTCACTACTCGAACTACGTCCAGGCGTTCGACCTTCGCGGCCTCAGAGGCGACGTGTTCTTCACGACGACCGACTACAACTTCTTCATCCAGGACACGTGGACGGTCGGCCCGCAGCTCACGGTGAACCTCGGCCTGCGGTACGAGTATCAGAAGCTGCCGCAGCCGGGGGATACCGAGGTGCAGGGCATCGTCTTCACGGGCAACCCGACCTACCCGCTGACGCAGAGCTTCAACCAGGACAAGAACAACTGGGGGCCGCGCATCGGCTTCACGTACGACTTTGGCGGCAACCACACGTCGATCGTGAAGGGCGGGTACGGCATCTACTTCGGCCGGACGAGCAACAGCGTCCTGTCGAGCGCGCTGACGAACAACGCGGTGACGTTCGCGACCTACAACTTCAACCCATCGTCGCCGGGCGCGCCGACGTATCCGAACGCGCTGAGCGCTCCGCCGACGACCGCCGGGGCGGTGCCCAGCATCCAGTATCTGTCTCCCGAGATCGAACGGCCGGAGATCCACATGGCGGACATCACGTTCGAGCGTGAGGTCGCCGAAGCCATCACGGTGTCGGCGTCGTACCTGTTCAGCCGCGGCACGCACCTGCCGCTCTTCCTCGACACGAACCTCCCGGCGCCGAACTCGCAGGTGACGTACGTGCTCGCGGGACAGACCCTCGGCACGTTTCCGTTCTATCGCGGGACAAGACCGGACACGAGGATCGGGTCGGCGATTCAGGTGCTCGACGAAGTCGATTCCCGGTACCACGGCCTCGTGCTGCAGATGAACCGCCGGTTCAGCAAAGGGCTGCTCTTCAACGTGAACTACACGCTGTCGGAGGCGACCGACGATGGCCAGAACTCGACGACGTTCATCGCGAACTCGTCGAGTGTCCGCGACCCGAACGACCTCGCGTCCGAGGAAGGCGTGTCGAATTTCGACCGCCGTCATCGGTTCGTCGCGAGCTTTCACTACGCGCCGGACTACCTCTGGGGCGTGCAGCTCGGCGGCATCATGACGCTCGAAAGCGGCCTGCCGGTCGATCCGACGATCAGCGGCAGCGTGGCCGGCACGGGCGCGGTGCTTACGGGCTCGACCAACGGCACCGGCGGCCTGAACCGCGCCCCGTTCCTCGAGCGCAACAGCTTCCGGCAGAAGGGACGCAAGACCATCGACATGCGCCTGTCGAAGTCGTTCGACCTGGCCGACCGCGGGCAGCTCGTGCTGCTGTGGGAGGCGTTCAACATCTTCAACTTCGTGAACTACACCTCTTACTCGAGCACGCGCTATAACGTGCCCACCGGCGGCGCGACCTACAACGCGGCCACGAACCTCGTGACCGTGAACCTCACGGAGAACACCGGGTTCCTGGTGCCGTCGGCCGCGAGCAACACCCTCTTCGGGCCGCGCGACATGCAGCTGGGGATCAAGTTTATTTGGTAAGACTTCGTGCCTCGGGCTTCGGGCCGTGCCTCGTTCCTCGGTCCTCGTCCTGAGAGACGAACTCCGAGGCACCGCCCGAGGCCCGAAGCACGAGTCCGAGGCCCGACTAGGGCTTCGAGGTCTGTGTGGGCGGCAGCGGCCTGAGTGAGTACGAGCGGCGTGAAAAGACGGTGAGGTTCTGCCGCTTCACCTTGATGTCGACTTTCCGCGTGCGCTTCAGCGGGTCCGGGTTCGACGAGTAGTAGCCGATGACATAGTAATCGCTCGTCTCGTTGTCGATCCGCTTGAGCGCCTTGTCGAAGTCGTTCTGGTTGACGACGGCGATGCCGCCGGTCTCTTCCGCGAGCACGCGCAGGCTGTCCTGAGAGCTCCGGATGTAGTTCGAGTACTCCACCGGGTCGATTTTCTCGTCCAGATCGGGGCCGCCCACGAGCCCGCGCGGGTCGATCGTGTAGATCGTCGCGTTCGCGCGGTTCGCCGCGCGCGTCAGCTCCGCCAGCTCCCGCGCAAGGTCCGCGTCGGCGAACTGGTTCCCCTGCTTCAGAAACGGATCCGAGGCCATGTCCGGGCTGCCTTCGAATTGGCTGTTTTGTCCCGTCGACCGCGAGAACATGTCCGTGCCCGCGCGCGCGTTCGGGAACGGGTTGAAGTCGTACCCGTTGCTCACGTACACGAATGCCTTGCGGCGATTGTGCACCTGCTCCAGGTTCTTCATGATGTCGTAGGCGGTCGAGAACGCGACGTGCGCGCGGTAGCGCACCTCGCTCGGCCCCTCCGCCCCTTCCGGCGCGTCGAGGATGTCCTGCGGCTTCAGGCCGTTGCCCGCGATCTTCTTGATCGCCTCCTGCAGCCGCTTCCGGTCGTACGTGAGGTCGATCGCGATCGACGACGGGCCCGTCGACACCATTCCGAACATGTCGCCGTCGTGGACGAGCGTCTTCTCGATCTTTTTGAAGAGCTCGCGGATGCGTCCGGTGTTCCGGAAGTCGAGGTGGAGGTCGTCGACGAAGATGAGGAAAATCCGGCCGGCGGCATCGCTCGTCGGCCGCTGCGGCGGGAGGATGATGCCTTCGGGCGCCGGCGGCGGCGGCGGCACGACCTGATTGTATACGCGGCCGCCGTGCGTCAGGACCAGAGACGCGATCTCCTGCTTGACGTCGTCCTCGAAGACCTCGAACTCCTCTTTCTTCACATCCGCCACGAACTGGCCGTTCGCGTCGCGCACGATGACGTCCGCGGTCACCAGGTCGATCCGGACGATGAACGTCGGCTGCTGCGGGACGACGACGCCGCCTGTCGGTTGAGGCTGGCGCTCCTGCGGGTCGGGGCGCGGGCCGCTCGAGGCGCCGAACGGCAGCAGCCCGGCGATAGTCACGAACAACGCCACCCGTGTCAGGAACATAGACGGATTATACCTCCCCGGGACTCCCCGACCGTCCCGGTCCCGGACCCTGGCCGCCGCCCCGGTTGCGCCGCCGGCGACGCCGCCGGTTCGGCAGCGGCAACTGCGCGCGAATCGCCTCGAACCACTGCTCGAAATGTTCGAGGCCGGTCCGCGCCTCTTCCGCGGTCACCCAGGTCTCTGGGTTTAGACGCTCGGCCTCCCCCCGAAGGACGTCTCGCTGCACGGCGTCCGTGATTCTCTGGTTGATCCGGGTTAACAGCTCGGCGTAACGAGTCCGAAGACGCTCTAAAACCGCCGGTTCCAGCAGTTCCAAGGGTTCCCGGGGTTCTTCAGTTTCCGGGTCCGCCTCCAGTGCCTCAGCCTCGACGAGCTCAGGCTCGGCGGACTCGGACTCGAGGGGCACAGGCTCAGCCACGACGGCCACCAGCTCGCGCCTTGGCTCCTGAGGACGTCCGCGCTCCGGGCGGCCGCCCTTCTGGCGCCGGCGGCGCGGTTGGTCCTCATGGGGCGGGGGCGGGGGCGGCTGCGCCTTGAGCATGCGCGACCACTCGAACTGCACGTCTGGATGCGCGTCCTCCAGCAGCCGAATCGCTTCTTCGTCGATTGCCGCGCGCCCGACGCGAACGTGCGGCGGTGTGCGGAACCAGTACAGGATCCGCGGCTCCGGACGCCCCTGGCCGCGGGACGCGTGAAGCACGTAGGTGTGCTCGTAGCCGCGGCGGTCGCGGCTGAACCTCATGAATGGCAGATTGATTTCCTTCCCTGGACCTAAGAGGTCCGGAGCTCCCTATCGTTTCCTTTTTGCTGGCT
>JBOGJB010000084.1:0-6197 GCA_050745085.1 Vicinamibacterales bacterium | reverse complement strand
GATTGATACCGCAGCGTCGGATCTTTTTCGAGCGCGCGCTTGACGATCGCGTCGATGTCCGCCGTCACCGGCGCGGCCATGCGCGACGGCGCGGGCGGATCGAAGTGCAGCACGCGGTCGACGATCTCGGTAACCGACGTGCCCTGGAACGGAAGCCGCCCCGTGAGCATCTCGTAGAGGACGACGCCCAGCGAGAACAGGTCGGCGCGGTGATCGACCGGTCGCCCGAGCGCCTGCTCGGGCGACATGTACGACACCGTTCCGAGGACGACGCCCGGCATCGTCATTCTCGCCATAGTCGCGGTGGTTTTTGCCGCGTCGCGAGACTCGAGGAAGCGGGCGAGGCCGAAGTCGAGCACCTTCACGCGCCCGCGGTCGTCGAGCATCAGGTTCGCGCTCTTGATGTCGCGGTGCACGATCCCGCGGCCGTGCGCCTCGTCCAGCGCGTCGGCCACCTGCACCGCCACATCCAACGCGGCCGCTGGGTCGAGCGCCCCTTTCTCGAGCCGCGCCGAGAGCAGCTCGCCGGCAACGTACTCCATGACGATGAACGCCGCCCCGTGGTGCTCGCCGATGTCGTAGGTGACGGCGATGGCGGGGGACCGGAGCGCGGAGGCGGCGCGCGCTTCGTTGAGGAGTCGGCTCCGGCTCTCCGGATCGGAGGCCAGAGTCGGCGACAGGAACTTGAGCGCCACCTGCCGACCCAGCCGTGTGTCCTCGGCGAGGTAGACCTCGCCCATCCCGCCGCCGCCGAGCCGCTCGCCGACGCGATAGTGCGACACGACCTGACCGGTCACAGCCGCGATCATATCCTTTACTAAAGACTCGGAAAGCGCGGCCGAAGTTCCCGAGCCGTGGATCGCCGCGGATCCCGGTGCGCTCTGGCGCCCGTCCGGAGCGCGCGCTCTAGTGGATCTGTGGCCGGCTAGACGCGCACTGGTGCACTGGGTCCATTGAGGTGCACGGGTGCGCTGAGGTGGGGTGCTCTTGGTGCCGTAGCGCTGGTGGTCTTGGTGCGGGCTCCCGGCGGCTGCCCGGTCGCGCCGCGCGGCCGGCCGGCTAGCTGCGCTTCGCCCGGCGAGATCGCCGGGCAACCGTCGTTGGTTGCGGCCGCGTGTCGGCAGTGCACTAGCACCTCAGTGCACCCGGTGCACGTTGTCTCAGGCAAACCTCTTGACTGCGCCCTCGTGTGCCTTCCGCGCCTCTTCCTCACGGTTCCGTGGCGGCGCGGTCGTCTTAAGCGAGCGGATCAGCCGCTCGGCGGCCGCGGTCACCTCCTCGATCGCGCGATTGAATGCCGCTTCGTTCGCGCGCGACGGACGGTTTGCGCCGCTCAACTTCCGCACGAACTGAAGCGCCGACGCGCGGATCTCGTCCTCAGTCGCCGGCGGCTCAAAGTTAGCGAGCGTCTTGATGTTCCGACACATACGTTACTCCCATAAAGCAGCGGTGCACTCGGTGCGTTGAGGTGCGGTGCGTTCAAGTGCTCCCAGTGCCGGTGCCCCTGGGTGCAGCCGCAGCTCTATTCTGAAGGATGAACAGTTCTGTAGAACTCAGATAGCGTTTCGGTATGACAACTTGATCCTCGCCTTCGTCTTCTAGAACGAAACAGCTCGACAGCGACCGCACCATAAGCCCGCTCGTCCGCATCCACGCATAGCGCCACAGATAGGCGCGCGGGATTGCGCGAAACTCGAAGAAGGTCGACAGGGCCCAAGCGAAAGACATCCCGAGCGCGACCAAGGCCGCCGCTCGATCGACAAAGAACAGAATCGCCCCGACGGGCAATACTCCGAGCGGATAAACAGCCTGCCTCTTCAGCGAAGCCCACGGCTGGCGTCGTATCACCTCTTGGAGGTCCTCAGGCGTCGCGCGACATTCGGCCATGCACTAGCACCCCAGGGCGCCCAGTGCACCCAGTGCACCTCAATGCACCCAGTGCACCTATTGCACTTTACTCCCCAGCCACCGCTCTCGAAACGTCCGCTGGGCGGGCGTCAGCGTTCCCCCCGTTGCCTCGAGCGTGACCAGATCGAGCGCGGGATCCTCCGCGACCGTCACTGTGGCGCGCACCGGTTGCCCGCGCCGGAGAAAGGCGATCGCCGCGCGCTCGCCCGGGCGAAGGTCGCGGAGCGCGAACTCGACGTCCGCCGATGTGGCCACGGGCTTCCCGTTCGCCGCGGTGATGACGTCGTCCTGCTCGAGGCCGGCCGCGTAGGCCGGGGAGCCGGGCGCGACGAGCCGTCCGATCTTCACACCGTCGTTGTCGCGATCCAGGCCGAGGTGGCCGATCCACCCGCGCCCCGGCTGCCGGCGGCGCAGGACGCACCCCGCCCGCGACAACAGGGTCACGTAGTCCACGACGTCCCGGCCTTCGATGAACCGATCGAAGAAGCGATCGGCGAAGGCCTTGTCCTCCGAGACCTCGGCCAGCGTGTCGCGCAGGTCGCGCATTGTGTACGGCCGCGCCACGAGCCCCGGCGCCGGCCCGCCCGGCTTGCCGAACTTGCGCCACAGCGCGCGCATGTAATCGTCCAGCGTGATCCGGCTGTCGGTGCGATCGCGGAGCGAGAGATCGAGGCCGAGCCCGATCGCCGCGCCGAACGTGTAGTACGAGATGTAGGTGTTGCTGAAGTTCGTCCGGTCGACCGACCGCGCCGAATCCACGAACGGCGCCATCCGGCTCGCCTCGGCCGCGGACCGGAACCGGCGGCCGGAACCGTTGACGACCGCGTCGAGGCCGAAGCCGAAGCCACGCAGCGTGTCGTCCAGCTCCGACAGGCCGGCGCGCTGAATCGCCAGCGGGCCGTAATAGCTGGTGAATCCCTCCGCAAGCCACAGCTCGGATGACATGTTGGCCTGCGTGAAGTCGAACGGCTCGAGGGACCGCGGCCTGATCCGCTCGACGTTCCAGCCGTGGAACAGCTCGTGCGAGATCGTCCCGAGCGCCGCACGCCGCTGCGCCGCGTTCGACGTCGAGATCCGGCTCGTGATCACCGTGCTGTTCCTGTGCTCCATGCCATCGCCGGAGACCCACGGCAGGTAGTCGAGCAGGAAGGTGTACGTGCCCGGCTCGTAGTCGGGGAACTCGCCGTAGATGGCGGCCTGCTCGCGTGTCACCTTCTCGACTTCCGCGGTCAGCGCGTCGGCGTCGGCATCCGAGCCGGTGTGGTGCAGCGCGACGCGAAAGCGAGCCGGGCGTCGGTCGGGCCCGTTCACGGTGAACTCGCGCAGCGTCAGCGCCGCGAGCTCCGCTGGACTGTCGAGCAGGTACTGCAGGTTCGGCGCCGTGAACGTCAGGGCGTCGGAGGTCGGAAAGAGCTGCGTCGCGGCCTGCCAGCCGGAGTTGCGAGGCGGCTCGAAGGTGAGGCGCGCCGGGCGATCGTCGAGTCCGTGCGCCCAGAGGAGCGCCGCCGGCATGTTCAGGTGGGCGTGAGTTGCGTCCACTGCGAAGTACGTGCCGTCGGCGTGATCGCCGTAGATGCGATACCGCACCCGGACCGCGCCGTCGTGACCGGCGACGTCCCACTGATACGGATTCGGTCGCGTCGTCGTCAGCTCGGTCCCCTTCGAGTCGTACGCGCGCAGCTCGAAGACGTTCTTCCCGAACTCGTGGAGCGCGTACCGTCCGGGGGACGAGCGGCTCATGCGCAGCTCCAGGGGCGAGTCGCGCGGCACGTCCGGAAACGTCACCTCGACCTCCATCCAGCGGTGCTCGGGCTCTGGGAACGTCAGGCGATACCTCACGGGCGCCGTCGCCGCCGGCCCCGCCGTTTGCGCGGCTTGGGGGCGTGGCGACGAAACAGCGGGCCGAGCGTGAGCGAGGCTTGGTAGGCCCTGGGGGTGGGCTCGGAGCGACGAAACAGCGAGCCGAGCGTAAGCGAGGCTTGGTAGGCGCTGGGGGTGGGGCCCCAGCGCAAGCCAAAGGATGACGACGATTGCCAGGACCCGCTTCATGCAGCCTTCTCCGTTGGCAGACGCCGCCGGCGATACGCGATCCACGCCAGCGTGACGGCCAGCGCGATGACGTTCGGCCAGAGGATGCGTGGATCGCCCCACGTCAGGCCTTGAACGCTCCACGACGAGAGGGGATAGAACGCCTGCGTCTGATACCGCTCGTGCGTGGGAATGTCCATGAGGATGTGCAGGCCGTACGGCACCGCGAGCCAGGCCCATCGTCTTTTCCCCGCGAGGAACAGCATCAGGACGGCGAGGCCGAGAAAGACGAGGCTGTGTGTCTTGACGTAGTAACGCGAATAGGCCTCGACTAGTTCCGGCGGCAGCGGCGGGCCATCCGCGCGCCACATGCCCGACTCGACGCCCACGGTCAGCCCCGCCCACCCCTTTTCGATGAAGCCTTCGATCCGCGACGGGATGAAGAAAAGCAGGTCGGGCGCCGCGCCCGCCAGCGCGCCCCACCACGCGAGCCCCCGCTTCGCATGCAGCGTCGCGTAACCCCATCCTGCGTGTGAAAACGTATCCACGAACCTCCTCGCTCGACCCCGCTCGAATCCTTCAAACCCGTTCGAACCTATCGACCCCTTGCGATGACGCCGAGCAGCTCGAACATCAGATTGGCTGCGAGAAGCGAGGTGATCTGTCCGGGCCCGTCGAACTGCGGCGCGACTTCGACGACATCGCAGCCGACGATCGGCAGGCCGGCGAGACCGCGGATGAGGCGCTGCGCCTCGTGGCTGGTAAGGCCTCCGATTTCGGGCGTGCCGGTGCCGGGGGCGAACGCGGGATCGATCCCGTCGATGTCGAAGGTGACGTAGACGGGTACAACTGACTTGCGGTCTCCGGATTCATCCGGACCTTCGAGAACCTGCCGCATCGCCTCGATCGTCCGATCGACGCCGTCTGCCTTGAAGCGATCGATGTCGATCATCGTGATGCCGTGCTCGCGGTGGAAGTCGAAATCATCCTCGCCGTACATCGGCCCGCGGATGCCGACCTGCACGAACCGCCCGGCTGCGACGAGACCCTCCTCGATCGCGCGGCGGAACGGCGTGCCATGGAAGTACTTGCCGCCGAAGTACTCGTCCCAGGTGTCGATGTGCGCGTCGAACTGGACGAGCGCGACCGGCCCGTGCTTCCGCGCGACCGCGCGGAGAACCGGGAGCGAGATCGAGTGATCGCCTCCAACGACGAGCGGAACCGCGCCGGCGCCGAGGATCCCATCGATCGCCTGCTCGATCGCGGCGTAGGCCTTCTCGATGCTCGTCGGCGGCGCGTCCACGTCGCCCACGTCGGCGATCTTCAGCCGGTCGAATGGCGCGACTTTCTGGAAGTAGCTGTAGGGCCGGATGAGCGACGACTGCGCGCGGATCTCGCGGGGCCCGAGCCGCGCGCCGGTCCGGTACGACGTGCCTCCGTCGAACGGGACGCCGACGATCGCGACGTCGAGCCCGCTCGGGTCGGTCACGTGCGGCAGGCGCATGAACGTCGCGGGCTGCGCGAACCGGGGGGACTTGAAGGATTCTCGGGGACGGGGATGATCCATGTTAGTTCTTGGTGCTTGGTTCCTAGTGGATAGTGTGACTTCGCTCGCCACCTTCTTCGCCGGTTGATCTTAGTCTGACTGCGCGGATCCCGCAGACAAGTCATCAGGCAATCGCGCAGAAGCCATTCAGCAGTGGGGAGTAGGCGCGAGACGTCGCGAGGCACAACAGTCAGCGAAGAGAGTCGCGAGCGAAGTCAGACTAAGAACTAAGCACAAAGCACTAAGAACTCGCAAAGATCCACCGGATCATCTCGCGCGGCGTGGCGGCCTTCCCGTGCATCAGGAGGCCGGCGCGGAAGATCCGGCCGGCCGCCCAGACCGCGAAGACGACGGTGGCGCAGACGAGGACGGCCGAAAGCAGGATCTGCCAGAGCGGCGGCGCGGGCTGCAGCGCGATTCGGAGCAGCATGATGAACGGCGTCGAGAACGGGAAGAGCGACGTCGCGAGCGCCAGCCCGCTCTCCGGCGCGCGGATGACCGCCGCCCACGTGAACATCGGAAACATGACCAGGATCATCGCCGGCGTCATCATGTTCTGCGCGTCCTTGAGGTCGGTGCAGGCGGCGCCGATCGCGATGAAAATCGAACCGAAGGTGAGAACGGCCATGACCAGGAACACGGCGAAGCAGGCGGCAAGCGTCGGCGTGAGCAGTCCGGAGTAGCCCCAGTAGTTCGCCACGACGAGGGCCCCGGC
>JBOGJB010000083.1:0-5003 GCA_050745085.1 Vicinamibacterales bacterium | reverse complement strand
CCTACTGGTTCCGCACGCCGATCATCGGGATCGGCCTTTCCGTCCTCCTGTTCTCATCCGCGTGGGTGCTCAATCTTGTCGGTCGGCAGTGAGGGGTCGCTGGTGAGGGCGCCGTCCAACACTGGGTCGATCGACTCGGCTGGACCGACGACGACATCCGCTCGTACCTGGCGGACCGGGCGGTGTCGTTTTGGGTGCTGTCGGTGAGCGGGGGCGTCGCGGGGTACTTCGAGCTGCGCATGCATCCGGAGCCAGAGGTCCGGACCTTCTTCGTCGAGATCGCGTATTTCGGGCTGCTTCCGGCCTATCTCGGCCGAGGCCTGGGGAAGTATCTCTTGAGCGAGGCGGTCGCGCGCGCGTGGGAACTGCATCCGGCGAGGGTCTGGCTGCACACGTCTACGCTCGATCACGCAGCGGCGCTGCCGAACTATCTGGCGCGGGGGTTTTCAATTGTGCGCACCGAGGAATACTGAGTCGCTACGCATTCCAGTCGCCCGTCGCAATCGGGCGCAGCCGGCCGCTCGCGTCGTCGAGCTGGTACAGGCCTCGGCGCGGCGTCTCCGTCGGCGGCCGAGCGGAGTCTTCACGGAGGCCTCCGGGGAACGCTGAAATTATAATCGCGACGTGGCTTTGTCCCCAGCCTGGTCGGGTGGCGCCCCGCTTTGGACCCCTTCCGCGGACCGGATCGCCCGCGCCAACATGACGCGCTTCAGTCGCGAGACCGAAGAACGCTGGGGTCTGCGGTTTCCCGACTACGACGCGCTCTGGACCTTCTCGGTCGAGCGGCCCGAGGACTTCTGGCAGACGATGTGGGACTTCGGCGGGGTGCTGGCGGAGACGCGGGGAGACCGCGTCGTCGACGACCTCAGCCGGATGCCGGGCGCCCGGTTCTTTCCTGAGGCGCGCCTGAACTTCGCCGAGAACATGCTGCGTCCGTCAGGCAACCCCGACGCGCTCGTCTTCCACGGCGAGGACCGTGTGCGCCGGACGATGACCCGCGGTGAGCTGCGGGCCGAGGTGGCGCGCACCGCCGCGGCACTGCGCGCGGCGGACGTGACCGCCGGTGACCGCGTCGGCGGGTACCTCCCGAACATGCCGGAAGCGATCGTTGCGGCGCTTGCGGCCGCGTCGATTGGCGCGATCTGGTCCTCCTGTTCGCCTGACTTCGGCGTCCAGGGCGTTCTCGACCGATTCGGTCAGATCGAGCCCAAGATCGTGTTCAGCGCCGACGGCTACTTTTATGGGGGAAGGGCGCACGACAGTCTCGCGAAGCTCAGGGAGATCGTCGAACGGCTCCCGGCCGTCCGTCACGTCATCGTCATTCCTTACGTCACCGATCGACCGGCGATCGACAAGGTCCCTGACGCGGTCACGTGGCAGGACTTTCAGCGAGGGTACGAGTCCGCGCCGCTCGAGTTCGCGCAGCTGTCGTTCAATCACCCGTTGTACATCCTCTATTCGTCCGGCACGACCGGCGTCCCGAAGTGCATCGTCCACGGTGCCGGCGGCACGCTCGTCCAGCACCTGAAGGAGCATCAGCTCCACTGCGACATCCAGGAAGGGGACCGCGTTTTCTATTTCACGACCTGCGGCTGGATGATGTGGAACTGGCTGGTCTCGACGCTCGCCTGCGGCGCGACGCTGCTTCTGTACGACGGCTCGCCGCTCCACGAAGACGGACGGATCCTGTTCGACTTCGCCGACGAGACTCGCATGACGCTCTTCGGCACGTCCGCGAAGTTCATCGACGCGGTCCACAAGGCCGGGCTCGAACCGCGTCGCACGCACAGGCTGGATACTATCCGGACGATGACTTCGACCGGCTCTCCGCTCGCTCCCGAGAGCTTCGATTTCGTGTACGAGCGGATCAAGAAGGACATCCACCTTGCCTCGATCTCCGGTGGCACCGACATCATCAGCTGCTTCGTCGGCGGCAATCCGATCGGCCCCGTGTGGCGAGGAGAGATCCAGGCCCGCGCGCTCGGCATGAAGGTGAACGTCTTCGACGAGACGGGCCGACCCGTCCGTGGCGCGAAGGGGGAGCTGGTCTGCACGATGCCGTTCCCCTCGACGCCGGTCGGCTTCTGGAACGACCCGGACGGCCGGAAGTATCGCGCGGCGTACTTCGACAAGTTTCCGGGCGTCTGGTGCCACGGCGACTACGTCGAGCTCACGGAGCACGGCGGGATGATCATCTATGGCCGATCGGACGCGGTGTTGAACCCGGGCGGCGTCCGAATCGGCACGGCAGAGATCTACCGCCAGGTCGAGCAGCTCGACGAGGTGGTAGAGAGCCTCGTCATCGGCCAGCGCTGGGACAACGACGAGCGGGTCGTCCTGTTCGTGCGGCTCCGCGACGGCATGACGCTGGATGACGCGATCATTCGCAAGATCAAGGATCACATTCGACGCAACACCACGCCGCGTCACGTGCCGGCGCGCATCGTGCAGGTCGGCGAGATCCCGCGGACCAAGAGCGGAAAGATCGTCGAGCTAGCCGTTCGCGACATCATTCACAACCGCGAGGTGAAGAACCGCGAGGCGCTGGCGAACCCGGAAGCGCTCGAGCAGTTCCGCAACCGCATGGAGTTACAGGAGTAAGAGACACCTTGCCTGCTGCCTCCTGCCTCCTGCCTCCTGTCTCCTGCCTTCTATGATCTGCATCCGACGATCAGCCGTAGAAGCGCTCATCTCGCACGCGCGGACCGAGGCTCCGCGGGAGTGCTGCGGTTTGCTGGTCGGCCAACCGGGGCTGGTCGAGCGCATCGTCCCAGCCACCAACGTCCGCGCGAGCGAGACCAGCTATCTCATCGATCCCCGCGATCACTTCGTCGCGATCAGAGCCGCGCGCGCTGAAGGTCTGAGCGTCATCGGCGGCTACCATTCGCACCCGCGCTCGCAGGCGCTGCCGTCGGCGACCGATCTCGCCGAGAGCGCCGGGCAGGATTTCCTGTACGTCATCGCCGCCCCGGCCGCCAGGGGCGGCTGGCGGCTAGGCGCGTTCTTCATCGACACACGGAACTTCGTTGAGTCTCCTCTCGTCCCAGTTGCGTAGCTGGAGCATTGTGCGCCCGACGACCGTCCCCCGGCTCGTGCTGGCGCTGCTCGTGTGTGCAGTGCCGCTCCGCCTGCCTGCGTTGGCACAAACGCCTCCGCAGCCGGCTCCGCCTCCGCCCATTCTCCGTTCAGTCAGCTTCGACGGCGTGACCGTCTTTACACCGGCTGAAGTCCGCCGCTGGCTCGATCTCGAGGAGGGCGCGCCGCTGCCGCGGTCCGTCGACAACCTCGGCGACGCCCTCGAACGGCGGTATCACCGCGAGGGCTACACACGGGCAAGCGTCGAGGCGACGTTCGACGAGGCGACCGGCGCCCTCCGGTTTGCGGCGGACGAAGGGCGAATCGACGAGATCGCGCTCGAGGGCATCGAAGGGAAGTGGCTCGACGCGCTGACGGGCAACTTCGACGTGCGGCCAGGCGACGTATTCAACAGCCGCGTGATCGGGGCCGCGTTGCATCGGCTCCTCGAGCCGACCCAGGGCGGGATCATTCACAAAGGGTTCGATCTGGTCGATCGAGGCGGCAAGCGTGTCCTCGTCGTCGAGCTCGACCGCCGCGAGGTCATCGGGCATGCGGACTTCGGCCCGGGGCAGCGCGAGGACTGGTACAGCCCGGTTGACGGGTTCTCGCCGGCGATCGGATTCAACCTGACCCTCTTCGATACGCTCTTCGACGCGTCCAGCTTCAAACAGACGTACATTCGCACCTATCTCACCTATAAGTTCGCTCGCGAGAGCGCCGGGTATTCCGTCGGCTTCGAGCGTCCGATCGTCGGGTCCTTCGAAGGACCTCGCGTCTACGTGGGCGCGGAGGCGCACGAAATAACGGCGACCGACGACGCCTGGCGGCTGTCGACCCTTGAGCAGAGCGTCGTCGCGCTCACGTTCGCCAACACGTTCCGCGACTACCACAATCGCCAGGGCTATCAGATCCACGCCGCGTATCGCGCGAACCCGGCCCAGGAGATCTTCACCGCCTGGCGCGCCGACGCACACGAACCGCTCGTGAACACCGCCGACTACAGTGTGTTCCGCGACGGCGAATTGTTCCGTCCGAATCAGCAGGCGGCGGCGGGCGATCTGCGGGCCGTCGTGCTCGCCTATACGCTCGACACCCGCGGCCTCGAGCAGGAAAGCCTCGAGCGGACATACGAGCGGCACATGTTCACGTCCCTCTTCGGGACGACGGGGCGCAGGACGCCGGGCATTCGTTTCGAGTGGACGTCGGAGCTGGCGCCGGAGGGGCTCGGCGGCGATTTCGATTTCACGCGGCACATCGTCAACGCCCGCGGCTACGCGCAATTTGGCAAGCACGGCTTCCGCGTCCGCGGCCTCGCCGGCGGATCGTCCGGCGTTCTCCCGCCACAGCGCCAGTTCGCGCTTGGCGGCATCGGCTCAGTGCACGGCTACTCGTTCAAGGAAGCCGCAGGCGAAGGGATGTTCCTCTTCAACGCCGAATACCGCCTTGGCTCGCGCAGCCCCGGCGGGGCGCGCCTCGTCGCGTTCTTTGACGCCGGGCGCGTCTGGCAGCCGATCGCCGGCTCGCGCGACGACTGGCTCAAAGGCATCGGCGGCGGCTTCGAGATCGGCGAGTTCCGCGTCGAGTTCGGCTGGAGGCTCGACGACATTCCGAAGTCGCTTCAAGTGCTCGTGCGCTTTGGACCCACATTCTAAGCCGCAGATGAACGCAGATCAGCGCAGATGCGGGCCGGTTGCAAGATCTGCGTGCGTCACCGGGCTGCTTCTGACGCTGCCGGCCTCCGCAGCCGCGATGGACGGCAAGGTGTCGGAGCTGAGAGCGACGGCCGGCACCGTGCGGGCCGCGATCGAGCTGACCGACGCGTTTCCCGAGAATCTGCGCAGCGCGATGGAGCAGGGGGTCACCCTCCACCTCCGCGTGGAAGCCGAGCTGTGGGAGGACCGCACGTGGGATCGCCTCGTCCGCCC
>JBOGJB010000082.1:0-3009 GCA_050745085.1 Vicinamibacterales bacterium | reverse complement strand
GCCACACAGTGCGCGATCAGGAGATCAAGTTCGGCTATGCGATCACGGGGGCCGTCGATCCTGCGCGTGTCCTTGCGAACGCGGGGGCGCTCGCCGGCGACTCGCTGCTGCTGACCAAACCGCTCGGCACCGGGCTTATCGCCACCGCCCTCAAGTTCGGCCGCGCGCCGGAGCAGTCGGTCGCCGCGGCGGTCGGTTCGATGACGACGCTGAATCGCCGCGCCGCCGAAGCGCTCGTCGCCGCGCCGGCTGGCAGCGTCCACGCCTGCACCGACATCACCGGCTTCGGGTTGATCGGCCACGCCTCCGAGATGGCGGTCGCAAGCGGATGCACGATCAGGCTCGACCCGCAGCGTGTGCCGCTGCTCGACGGGGCGCTGGCGCTGGGTCGGAAGAACCTTCCGGGCGGGGGCAAGACCAACGAGTCGCATTTCGGCCGGCGCGTGCGCGTGGACGCCGCAGTCGATCCCGATCTGCTGGCGGTCCTGTACGATCCCCAGACGTCCGGCGGTCTGTTTGCCGCCGTGGCGCGCGAGGAGGCGGCTGCGCTCATCGACCGGCTCCGGGCCACCGGTGTCGAAGCGGCCGAAATCGGCGAGGCGCGTCCGGCCGCGCGGGATGGCGCCCTCGTCGAGCTGTGTGGTATAAATTAACGTTTCGGCAGGCCGACTTTTTCCCTATTACTTGTTGACGTTGTCGTCGAGCCGCCACACCAGATGACCAGCCGCGCCGCCGCCGCCCGCTACGCCCGGGCGCTCTTCGATGTGATCGTTAGCAAGCGGGATCCGGCGGGAGCCCACCCGGAGCTGACCGCGTTCGCCGAGCTGGTCGGCGGCCACGACGCGCTCGCGCGTGTCGCCGCCAATCCGGCGCTGCCCGCATCACGCAAGCGCGCGATCGTCCGGGCCATCATCGAGCGCACGACACCCTCAGACGAAGTCGGCAAGCTGCTGCTGCTGCTCGCCGAGCGGGATCGGCTGACCATCCTGCCCGAGGTCGTCGAGGCGTATCGCTCGCGGCTGCTCGAGCACCAGCGGATCGTGCGCGCCGAGGTGACGACGGCCGTGCCGATCGGCGAGACGCAGCGCACCGCCCTCGAGAAGAGCCTGGCGCAGGCGACCGGCCGGACGCTCATGCTCGCGATAAAGGTGGACCCGGCGATCATCGGCGGCGCCGTCACGAAGGTGGGCAGCGTCGTTTACGACGGCAGCATCGCGCGGCAGCTCGAGAAGCTCAAAGAGCAGCTCGCTGAGGCGTAGCGGCAGCCGGACCACGGGCCCTGAGGACCGGCCACTGAGGACTCCAGGATGCAGATCAAGGCTGAGGAAATCTCCAAGATCATCCGCGACCAGATCGGCGGCTATGCGGCCGATGTCGACGTGGCTGAAGTCGGCAGCGTGATCTCGATCGGCGACGGCATCGCGCGGGTACACGGCGTCGAGCGCGCGATGGCGGGAGAGATGCTGGAGTTTCCGCACGGCATCTTCGGCATCGCGCTGAACCTCGAGGAAGACAGCGTCGGCACGGTGCTGCTCGGCGAGTTCACCGAGATCCGCGAGGGAGATCCGGTGAAGCGCACGGGCCGAATCATCTCGGTGCCGGTGGGCGACGAGATGCTGGGGCGCGTCGTGAACGCGCTCGGCCAGCCGATCGACGGCAGGGGGCCCATCGGCACGAAGCAGTTCGCGCCGATCGAGCGCCTGGCGCCCGGGGTCGTGGATCGGCAGCCGGTGAAAGAGCCGCTGCAGACCGGCCTCAAGGCGATCGACGCGATGGTGCCGATCGGCCGCGGCCAGCGCGAGCTGATCATCGGCGACCGTCAGACCGGGAAGACGGCGGTCGCGGTGGACGCGATCATCAACCAGCGCGGCCAGGACGTCATCTGCATCTACAACGCGATCGGGCAGAAGCAGTCGACAATCGCGCAGGTCGTGAAGACGCTCGAGGACTCGGACGCGCTCGGCTACACCATCATCGTGGCGGCCGGCGCCTCCGATCCCGCGCCGCTTCTGTACGTCAGCCCGTACGCCGCGTGCGCGATGGGTGAATACTTCCGCGACAGCGGCCGGCACGCGCTGTGCGTCTACGACGATCTCTCGAAGCACGCGCAGGCGTACCGCGAGATCTCGCTGCTGCTGCGGCGTCCGCCCGGGCGCGAGGCGTACCCGGGCGACGTCTTCTACCTGCACTCGCGCCTGCTCGAGCGCGCGGCGAAGCTGCGCAAGGAGCTCGGCGGCGGCTCGCTCACGGCGCTGCCGATCATCGAGACGCAGGCGGGGGACCTGTCCGCGTACATCCCGACGAACGTCATCTCGATCACCGACGGGCAAATCTTTCTCGAGACCGATCTGTTCCACCAGGGCGTCCGCCCGGCCATCAACGTCGGCAACTCGGTGTCGCGCGTTGGCGGGTCGGCGCAGGTGAAGGCGATGCGGCAGGTGGCGGGCAGCCTCCGGCTCGACCTCGCGCAGTACCGGGAGCTGGCCGCGTTCGCGCAGTTCGGCAGCGACCTCGACAAGGCGACCCAGGCGCAGCTGAACCGCGGCCAGCGGCTCGTCGAGATCCTGAAGCAGCCGCAGTATCAGCCCCTGGCGGTCGAGAAACAGGTCCTCATCATCTTCGCCGCGACCAACGGGTACCTCGACGCGGTTCCAGTCGCCGACCTGCACCGGTACGAAGAGGAGCTCTACAAGTTCGTGGACACGCACCACTCGGGCGTGCTCAAGGGGATGGGGGACAAGAAGCAACTCGACGATCAGCTCAAGGGAGAGATGACGTCGGCGCTGAAGGAGTTCGGCCAGACCTTCGGCGCGATGAGGGCTGCCTGATGTTGGGACGAGCGTGGTTCACTGAATGCTGAAGTCAGCGCGTCGAGCGAGAGCGAACAGCCCTGAGCCCGCGCGAGCCACGAAGTGGTCGAGCGCGAGCGAGCGGGGTGGGGCCCCGCGAGCAGAAAAAGATGTGGCGGGCGCTGGGGGTGGGGCTTCCCGAATGCTGAAGGACGAAGGC
>JBOGJB010000081.1:0-1750 GCA_050745085.1 Vicinamibacterales bacterium | reverse complement strand
GGCGTCAGCGCATCTACGGTGACGGACAGCACCGGGCCGAGCTGCAGCGTCGCGCGATCCGATGCCGCTGGCCCGCCGGCGACGGCCAGCATCGGTTGCCCGGGGCTGGCCGAGAATGCCGGCACCGGCTGTGGACGGACGATCCGCGCCGGCGAGCCCGGCGAGGGCCGCCGCCAGCCGCGCAGCCGCATCCGCTTGTGGACCTTCAGCGGGCTTCGGAGGAGCGCGTCGAAGTAGTAGCAGGACTGAAGGAACGACGACGACCACAAGTAAACCTGCCGCGGCAGCCGCAGGACATGAGGCTCGACCGTTCGCGCGTAAACGTCCGTGAGCTGGATGTTTCGATAGCCCTCGTTGAGCATCGCGAGGCCGATGAAAATGTCCTCGGAGTTCGTGAGGTCGTCTCCGAGGGTCGGTCCCACCTGATCGAAGAGCGTCTTCACGTACTTTCGCCGGTACGCAACCGCACACCCGACGGGGTTGCTGGTCGTGCCGAAGAAGACCATTTGTCCGCGATAGATGAACCGCTGCAGGAAGAGATACAGAACTTCGCGATAGAGGTTCGTAATGGCGGAGCCGAGATCTTCATGCCACCCCTTGGGCCGTCCTGCAATACCGACGCGGTAGCGCGCGCGGAATTCTCGAACCGACGGGGTATCGTCCGCCGCACGGCGGTCCTGCTTTCGGAGCGGAAGGATAGTCCCGCACGCGCTGGCGATGCCGACCGCCTGATAGAGCTCCCGGACGGTTCGCTCGATGTAGTTCTCCGACTCGAGAATCGTGTCCGCGTCGAGGATGAACTCGACGTCCGAGTCGAGCTCTCGCGCCTGTCGCCTGATCGTCGGCGTCTTGCCGATCGGCGATCGCCGCTGAATCGTGACGAGCGGCACGCCGCGAAACCGGCAGAAGGCCTCGGCGCGCGCCACGGTCCGATCGGTGCTTCCGTCGTCGACGAGCACGATTTGACGTGGGCGAAGCGTCTGCCGAATGATCGAATCCAGGCACAGGACGATGTGGTCTTCTTCGTTGAGCGCCGGAATGACGACGTCGACCTTGGCCTGACGCCAGTCCTCCACCGGGGTCGGCCTGGTCTTGTCGGGTCCTCGGAGAAGTCCGATGACGCTCAGGAGTGTGCTGGGGCTGATGACAAAATAAGGAAGTGTCGCCATGATGATTGAAATACCCTGATCCCTGATCGGGGGCCGAAGGGAGCAAGGTGCGCGCCACTGTTGAGGTGCCGGCCCGAAATGGCGGGATTTGTCGCGGGATTTGTTGAGAGAATGCGGTGGTTTCAGAGGCGTGACGCGCCGGCACCGAGCGCGCACAAGTCGCGGTCTTCCTGAACTATCACCTGTGCCGGGTCAGAAGTCCGTGCTGGCCCAGACTTCCGAGGTGCAATGGTCTCGTTCCTGACACCCATCCTGAGGAACCCCACCGGCGCGCACCGGCTCGAGAACGATCGCAGCGGTCGAATCCTCGCGCACCAGATCGCGACCGCGTTCGACTCGTCGTCGCGCCGGCAGGGCCTGCTGGGGCGCGACGGGCTGCCGCCGGGGAGCGCCCTCATCATCGCGCCGACGAACGCGATCCACACGTTCTTCATGCGCTTCGCCATCGACGTGGCGTTCATGTCCAAAGCGGGGCGGGTTCTGAAGGTATATCGCGCGCTGCCTCCGTGGCGGGTCGCCGGGGCGCTCGGCGCTCACGCGGTGATCGAGCTTCCGCCCGGCGCGCTCGTGGATGCCGATAC
>JBOGJB010000080.1:0-9057 GCA_050745085.1 Vicinamibacterales bacterium | reverse complement strand
ATGCAATGCAGTTCGCCACGCGCCAGCGCGGGCTTGAGCATGTTGCCGGCGTCCATCGAGCCCTCGGCCTTGCCGGCGCCGGCCATCGTGTGCAGCTCGTCGATAAACAGCACGATCTGGCCCTGCGCGTCGGAAATCTCTTTGAGCAGGGCCTTGAGGCGCTCTTCGAACTCGCCCCGGAACTTCGCGCCGGCCACCATGGCGCTCAGGTCGAGCGCGATCAGCCGCTTGGATTTCAGGCTTTCCGGGACGTCGCCGGAGACGATGCGCTGGGCCAGGCCCTCGACGATGGCCGTCTTGCCGACGCCCGGCTCGCCGATCAGCACCGGGTTGTTCTTGGTGCGGCGCGAAAGCACCTGGATGACGCGGCGAATCTCCTCGTCGCGGCCGATCACCGGGTCCAGCTTCCCCTTGCGGGCGAGGTCGGTCAGATCGCGGCCGTAGCGCTCGAGCGCCTGGTACTTCCCCTCGGGGTTCTGATCCGTGACGCGCTGGCTGCCGCGCACCGCGGTCATCGCCTCGAGGATCGCGTCCTTCGTGATCTTCTGCTGCTGGAGCAGCCTCGCGGCCGGGGACCGGCCGCTCTCGCCGGCAATGGAGAGGAACAGATGCTCGGTGCTGACGTACTCGTCCTTGAGCCGCGCGGCTTCCGCTTCGGCGGCGATCGCGACCGCGCGGATGCGCGGCGACAGCCCGGCCTGCGAGCCGCCGTACGCCGTCGGCAGCTTCTCGACCTCCGCGCGGACCGCGGCCGCCACCGCGGCCGGGTCGGCGTTCATCTTCCGCAGGATTTCCGGGACGATCCCTTCGCGCTGTTCGACGAGCGCGAGCAGCACGTGCTCGGGCTCGATCTGGGGGTTGTTCCTCTCGTCGGCCATCCGCTGGGCGGCGACGATCGCTTCCTGAGCTTTCTCGGTGTATTTCTGGAGGTTCATGTCTCTTTCTTTCCTGCTCGCGCGGGCCGCAGGCACCCCGCTTACCGCCCGCGCCCGGCCTCTTCGAGCTTCGCGAGGGCCTCGAACTGGCGTCGCTGTTCGACGCTGAGCCGTGTCGGCAGCTTGACGTCAGCGGTCGCGTAGAGATCGCCCCGCTCGTCCGGCTTGCCGACCGCCGGCATGCCGTGGCCCCGCAGCCGGAAGACCTGGCCTGGTTGCGTCAGTTCCGGGATCTTCAGACGTACCGTTCCGTTGAGCGTCGGCACCTGCGCCTCGCCCCCAAGCACAGCCGTGGTCAGAGGTACCGGGACTCGTGTATGCAAGTCCTGGCCCTTGACTTCGAAAGTCGGATGCGGGGTAATCCGGATGCGCAGATACAGGTCGCCCGCCGCGCCGCCGCCGCTCCCGCCTTCGCCTTCACCCGCGACGCGAACTCGCGAGCCGTCGCGAACGCCCGCCGGAATTCGTACTTCGACGCTCCGGGCGTGACCGTCGTGTTTAATCGACAATCGGCGCCTCGTCCCGGTAAACGCCTCTTCGAGCGATAACTCGACCTCGTGCTTCAGGTCGCGGCCGCGCCGTGACCTGGGGGCTCGGGCCCGCGTCTGGCGCTCTCCGGCACCTGCGCCGGCCCCGCCAAAGAACGTCTTGAAGAAATCGGAGAACGGGTCTTCGTTGCCGAAGATCTCGCGCATCTCGTCTTCCGACATCGCCCGGTAGCCCCCGGGACCGCCCATGTCGATGGTCCAGGCGCCGCCGTCGAAGGTTTCGCCGAACGGGCTCGCCCTTCCCGCGAACGGATTTGCGCCGCCGGCCGCCTGGGCCTGCTCGTAGTACTTCCAGTTGGCGCCCAGCTCGTCGTACTTCTTCCGCTTGTCTGCGTCGCCGAGGACCTCGTACGCTTCGTTGATTTCCTTGAACCTCGACTCGGCCGACTTGTCGCCAGGGTTGACGTCGGGATGGAACTTGCGGGCGAGCTTCCGGTACGCCTGCTTCAGTTCCTTGTCGGTGGCGGTCTTCGCCACGCCGAGCGTCGCGTAGTAATCCTTGAATTCCATTCAGCAATCAGCAATCAGCAATCGACAATGCTCACAGACCCACCATCTCCGTGAGGCGTTCAATCTCCTGCACGAGCTTACGCCGCGCCTCCTGCCGGTGCAGCGTGTCGTCGGCCATGAGCGGCCTGATGCGCTGCAGCGCCTCGGAGATCGAGAGGAGCCGCTGCACCCCTGCAAGATTGATCCCGGCGCCGTCGACGAGCCGCTTGATCAACCTCAGCCGCTCGAGCTCGTCGCGGGAGTAGAGCCGCATGCTGCCGATCGTCCGTGACGGCCGCACGAGGCCGAGCCGTTCGTACTTGCGCAGGGTCTGCGGGTGCATATCGAGCATCCGAGCCGCCACGCTTATGAAATAAAAGTCGCGATCCATCATTCGATCCGACTATAGGCCTTGATACGAGGCGTGTCAATCTTGCGACGCTATAATTCCAACACTCCGTGGACGTTCACGCCTCCGATTTGCTCACAGTCGCGCTCCTGGTCCTGCTCGAAGGGCTGCTCAGCATCGACAACGCGCTCGTGCTCGCGTTGCTCGTCTTGGGGCTGCCGAAGCGGGAGCAGAAGCAGGCATTGCGTTACGGCATCCTCGGCGCATTCGTGTTTCGCATCATCGCGACGCTCTTCGCCACTTACATGATTCAGGTGGGTTGGGTGAAGCTCGTCGGAGGCGCCTACCTGTTATATCTCTCGTACAAGCATTTCTTCGCCGGGGGCGATCCAACCGAAGTCCGGCGCGTGCCGGCCGCGCGTCCCTGGTTGGGCATGACCGCGTTCTGGGCGACGGTCGTCAAGGTGGAGCTGACCGACATCGTCTTCGCGATCGACTCAATCCTCGTCGCGGTCGCGATGTCTCCGAAGATCTGGGTCGTCATTACCGGCGGCCTGCTCGGGATCGCGGCGATGCGGATGGTGACCGGCCAGCTCGTGCGGATCGTCGAGCGTTACCCGGCGCTCGTCGACGGCGCGTTCATCATCATCGCGTGGGTCGGGATCAAGCTCCTCGTTGAGTGGGCGCACTCGATGGAGTACCTGCACTTCGAGATCCCGAAGTGGTTCTCGCTCGGCCTGATCATCATCATCTTCGTCGCGTCGTATTTGTACGCGCGCAAGCACCCCGCGCCGCAACGGCCCGAAGACGATGCGTACGATCTGCTGACCGAAGATTGAGGGGTCAGACCCTCTTAGGGCACCGAGACGATCTTCAGCTCCAGCTCTTTCAGATCTCCTCCCGCGGCCGTGACGCGCGTCGCGCTCTCGCGCAGGCGCTCGAGGAACTCGGGATCGCGCCACTCGTTGGCGTCCACATAGTCGAGCGCGGCGACCAGGTAGGTTTCATCCGGCAGGCCCACGACCTTGAACCGTCCTTCCTGATCCGGACGGGCCTGGCCGAAGTAGCGCGAGTCGGCGGTCCAGCGGTCCTTGTCCTCCGGGAATACGATTACGGCGTAGTCCTTGGCCGGCTTGCCATCCGGCCCTTTCACGGTGCCGGAGATCTGCGCCATGCGCGCAGTCAACACAATCTCGACGCCGGTGATCTCGTCGGTGCCCTTGAAATCGATGCCGGAGTCCGTGAAGTCGCGGCTGTCTACACGGACGGACTTGAGGTACCAGCCCGGCGCGCCCATCGCCCTGATGTGCCGGCGGCCGACGAGGCCCGTCAGCTCGAACTTGCCGTCGGTGTCGATGCGGCCGGGCATGCCGCCGCCCATCATCGGCATGACCTCGCCGCCCGCCGGCTGCGCGGAGATCCGCAGGTTCTCGGTGCGCGACGCCGCCGGCGAGGCCCCCTCGAAGGTCACGTATCCCGACATCTTCGCCCCTCTGGTCGCAACCAGAACGAGGCCGGAGATGTCCTCGCCGGAGACGGTGATGTTAGCGACGGCGTTCTCTCCCTCGCCAGGCGGCACGAACTCGGAGCCCGAGCCCGGCGAGTCGCCAGGTTTGGCTCGTCGCACGCGGGCTTGCAGCATGTACTCGCCCGGGGCCACGTTGGACAGCGTGAACGATCCGTCCGAGGCCAGACGGCCGCCGCCGGTCGAGGTCATGAACATCATCCCCTCGCCTCCACCCGAGCCCATGGTCTGAACGAGCGTGACCTGGCCCGCGGTGAACGGGCGCCCGTCAGCGTCGACGACCATCCCGGTAATCTTCGCTGTCCTCACCGGATGAAGCGCGAACTCCACGCCGCTCGCCTCGGCGCCGACCGTGACCGACACGCGCTGCGCCTCCGCCACACTGGCCGTGCCGGGGTAGTACGTCGGGGCATAGCCGGTCGGATCCTGCGTCGCGCCGACGACCATCTGCGGGTCCATTCCGCCGAACGTTCGGAGGGTCGCGCTGACGAGGTACTCGCCGGGCGGCAGGCCCCACACGCGGAACTGCCCGAGATCGTTGGTCTGCGACGGCCGGCCGGCGGGCACCGGCCGCCGGCGCCCGCCGATGTAGCGGAGCTGCATCGCCGTCACGGAGGCGTCCGACACCGGCTCGTTGAACTCGTCGACGATGCGGCCGGTCAGCACGCCGCCGCGCGGAAGCGTGAAGTCGATCTTATCGGCCGCCTGCTTGTCCGCCAACTCGATGGGCCGCCCCTGCTCGAACGGACGGCGCTGTCCGTACTGCAGTGAAACGTAGCCCGGCTTGGTCGCCAGCACCGTGTAGCGCCCGGCCGGGAGGTCGCGAAACTCGTATCGGCCCTCGGCGTCGGTCGTTGCCATGCGAGTCGTGCGCAGTTCGGCCGCCATCAACCGCACCTGGACCTTCCGGAGCGGCGCAATGGTATCGGCCGCCGTGACGCGCCCACGGAGCTGCGCCGTGCCGGTTTCGGGCCCGCGCCGGTCGCGCGGCGGCATGCCGGGGATCTGAATCGGCGGCGGCAGCGCGGGCGGCACCTGGCCGGGGCGGGTTTCGATGATGACTTGGGCGAGGACGTCCGGAGTCAAGACAAGGAAGAGCGCGGTGAAGACCGTGGAGACGAGGCGCTGACTGCGCACGGAGGCCAGGGAGGGCACGGAGAATGACAACCACGGAGACACGGAGTCAACGGAGTCTATCGAGGTGTAGGGCATCTGAGTCTCCATCCTGTCGCGCTCACTGCGCACGGAGGCTAGAGGGAGGACACGGAGAGAACCAACCACGGAGACACGGAGTCAACGGAAACCAACCGAGTAGGACCACGGCGGATTATAGGACGTTTAGTCGTGCGTATTTGGTTGTCCGGTCCCCGAATCGACGGTCGACCGGGTATTCAGCACTCGCTTGAGTCCCTCCTTCAGAATCGGCGCGTTGAAGTTCAGTAGAAGCCCCACGGGGCAGTTGGTTAACCGGAGGTACGTCAGCATCTGCGCCGTGTGAATCGGAGCAAATCTCTCAAGCGCTTTGACTTCGACGATGACCAGGCCCTCGACGACCAGGTCGAGACGATAACCGCAATCGAGCTTGACGCCGCAGTAGTTGAGAGGCACCGGCCGCTGCTCCTCAACCTTCAGACCCCTTCGTCTCAGCTCGAAGATCAGGCAGGTGATGTAGGCGGACTCCAGCAGTCCCGGCCCAAGAGCGCGATGCACCGCCATGGCCGCCTCGATAATGATGGCGGTGAGTCTGTTAAGGGACAGGTCGGCGAGCATGTCGGCAGAAGTGCAGCCGATGTGCCAGCATCAGAAGTCCGAGAATTGCAAGGGATGGCGCAGTTTGAAGGCTCGCGTGTTGCAGAAACTGCAACGGTGTTCTGGCGGCGGGCTGGCAGTTTTCAGATCGTGCCGGATGTCGCCATGGCGTGCCAGATTCTGATCTCCGTGAACTCCGTGTCTCCGTGTTGATCTCTCTCCGTGTCCTCCTTTGCCTCCGTGTCCGGGATAGGGCCCGTCAGTAGGAGTACCGATCATTAAACCACGGCTCCGCCGTGTTCGAGTACCCCCGCACCTCCCAGAACCCCTTCTGGTCCCGCGCGAGGAACTCGATCTTCCGGATCCACTTCGCCCCCTTCCAGGCGTACAGCTTCGGCGTGATGATCCGGACCGGCCCGCCGTGCTCGCGCGGGAGCGGCTTGCCCTCCCAGGTGTGCACAAGCAGGACGTCGTCTTCGACCGCGCGGGCGAGCGGGACGTTCACCGTGTATGGGACGTTCGTGCCGGGGGCGACGTCGTAACCCGTGCACAGCACGAAGCGCGCCTCGTCTTTCGGGACCGCGAGCTCGGCGATCGTTCGGAAGCGGACCCCCTTCCAGTGGTTGTCGAAGCGGCTCCAAGTCGTCACGCAGTGGAAGTCGCTGACGTCCTCGACCTGCGGCAGCTTCATGAAGTCGTCCCAGGTCAACGTCATCGGATTCTCGACCAGCCCGCCGATCTCGAGGCGCCATCGGTCGAGCGGGATGTCCGGCACGTGGCCGAGGTCGAGCACCGGCCAGTTCTTCACCTCGTGCTGGCCGACCGGCAGCTTGGGCACGCCCTCCCGGTTGGGCGGGCCGCTTCCCATCGGCGTCAGCCCCGTGACGTTGACGTCTACCGTTTCCTTTTTCAGCGCGCGCTGGCGCTCGATGTAGCGCTGGCGGCGCGCGACGAGATCGCTGTCTCTCATTTGCGCTGTCCGCTTTTCTTTGTGCTCGCGGGGCCCCACCCCGCTCGCTCGCGCTCGGCGGCGCGGCTTCGCCGCGCTTCACTCCGTCGCCTCGCGCGGGCCGCAGGCGCTTGCCCTACGCGAGCGCCAGCGGCCGACCCGCGCCGTAGCGATCCCACGCGGTCCGGACGACGTCCGCCATCATCTCTATGAACACCGGATCGTCATTCGGTGTTTCCGCGCGGACGGCCGCCAGACCGATCTCGCGGGCGACGTCGAGCGCCGCGTGATCGAGATCGTACAACACCTCGACGTGGTCGCTGATGAACCCGATGGGGCAGAGGACCGCCGCCTCGAGCCCGCCGGCCCGCGCGTCCCGGAGATAGTCGCAGACGTCCGGCTCCAGCCACGGATCGCCGGGACGTCCGCTGCGGCTCTGATAGACGAGCGTCCAGTCCGGACGCCGGAGGCGCTCCGCGACGAGACGCGCCGACGACAGGAGCTGTTCGCGGTAGGGATACGCGTCCGCCATCGGCGTCGGGATGCTGTGCGCGGTGAAGACGAGGCGCGCGCATCCGCGGGAGGGTTGCGGCAGGGCGTCCAGCGCCCGCTCGATGTGCGCGGCCCAGAGGTCGACGAACTTCGGATGCTCATGCCAGTCGCCCGCGTACGTGATCTCGACGTCCGTGAGCCCCGCTGCCTGCACCGCGCTGCGAGCGTCTCGGACATTCTCGCGATACTGCAGGCAGCTCGAGTAGCTGCGATGCGCCGCCAGGACCACCCCGAGGGCGCGCCGGATGCCCGCGCGCGACATCTCGAACAACGTGTCCGCGAGGAACGGGTGCCAGTTGCGCATGCCGACGAAGACCGCCAGGCGCGGCCCGCGCTCGGCGAGCCGTGCCTCGAGCCCCCGCGCCTGACGCCGTGTCAGCTCGGTGAGGGGGGAGACGCCACCGACGAGCTCGTAGTGATGCGCGACTTCTTCAATTCGCTCGGGGCTGACGCGTCGGCCGCGTAAGACGTTGGCGAGGAAGGGGCGCACGTCCGCCGGGCCCATCGGCCCGCCGAATGAGACGAGCAGCACGGCATCGAAGGGGACGGGCACTCTTCTGATTATATTGATGCATGCCTCTTCCGCGCGGCGTCTGGCGCCTCGGCTGGGTGAGCTTCTTCACCGATTTCGCCAGCGAAATGATCTACCCGCTGCTGCCGCTCTTCCTGACCCGCGTGCTCGGCGCAGGGGCGATGTCGCTCGGCGTCATCGAAGGGGTCGCCGACGCCGCGAACAGCGTCCTCAAGATCGCCGCCGGCCATCTGTCGGATCGCTGGAACGCGCGCAAGCCGCTCGTCGTGTTCGGCTACACGCTCTCGTCCAGCGTCCGGCCGCTGATGGCGGCCGCCAGCGCGTGGTGGCAGGTGCTCGGCCTGCGGTTCGTCGATCGGCTCGGGAAGGGGATTCGCGGCGCCCCGCGTGACGCGATGCTCGCCCGGCTCGCGAGCGGGACCACCCGCGGTCGCGTGTTCGGCTTTCATCGCGGGATGGACCACGCGGGAGCGGTCGCCGGACCGCTCGCCGCCGCGCTCTTCCTCTTTTTCTATCCGGGCGAGTACCGCACGCTCTTCGCGCTGACGGTCATTCCGGGGGCGATTGTCATCATTCTCGTGGCTACGCTGCCAGGCGATCGGTCTATCCCTGCGCACGGAGGCCCAGGAGGTCACGGAGAAGAGCTAAACACGGAGACACGGAGAACACGGAGAAGGGAACAAAGCAGCCATCAAGGCGAGTTGGGTTCCGACTCCGTGTCCCCTGTGTCACCGTGGTTAGGTTTTCTCCGTGTCCTCCCTGCGCTCCGCGCCCAGCTGCCAACTAGTCTCTGGAAGGTACTATCCGTCATTTTCCTCTTCTCCCTCGGCAACGCGAGCGACGCCTTTCTCTTGCTCCGGCTGATCGACGTCGGCGTTGCCGCCGTCTGGATCCCGCTCCTCTGGGCCGCCCTTCACGTCGTCAAGTCGTCATCGTCGATCTACGGCGGTCGTCTGTCGGATCGGCTCGGCCGCAAGCGGCTTATCGTCGCCGGGTGGCTCTGGTACACGCTCCTCTACGCCGGCTTCGCGTGTTTCGACGGCGCCGCCGCGCTCATCGCGCTCTTCATCGCCTATGGGTTCTACTTCGGTCTCACGGAAGGTGTGGAGAAGGCGCTCGTCGCCGATCTCGCGCCGCCGGGCGTACAGGGCACCGCGTTCGGACTTTACAACGGCCTGCTCGGCGCGGGAGCGCTCGTCTCGAGCCTGCTGTTCGGGTGGCTCTGGACGGCGGCCAGCCCGGAGATCGCGTTCGGCACGGGCGCTGCGATTGCGCTCGCGGCGGCGGCGCTGATCATGCGGGTGGTATAATTCGGGTTTCCCATGCCACGGATTCTGATCACCAATGACGATGGTGTACGTTCGGAGGGTCTTCTGGCGCTCGCCGGAGCGCTGGAGCCGCACGGGGAGGTGACGATCGTCGCGCCGCT
>JBOGJB010000079.1:0-20204 GCA_050745085.1 Vicinamibacterales bacterium | reverse complement strand
GGCAACGTCCGCGAGCTCGAGAACGCGGTCGAGCGGGCAGTGCTCATGGCGGAAGGCCAGCGGATTACGGCGTCCGACCTGCAGTTCGAGCGATCGCCGTTCGGACGCGGCGGCCCGGCGGGTGCGGTCGTGCGGATTCCGCCCGCGGGCGTCGCCCTCAAGGAGATCGAGCGGATGGCGCTCGTCGAGGCGTTGAAGATGACCAACTGGGTGCAGAAGGACGCCGCGGTGCTATTGTCAATCAGCCCGCGGGTCATCAGCTACCGCATGAAGATCCTTCGCATCAGAGCCTCGGGCGCGCCAGCGGCGAAGCGCGAGGCCCCGCCGCTGGCTCATACCCAAGGTCGAGCCTCAGAGCGGCGTCACGACGACCGGCTGCGAGGCGCTGGTCCCGTTGTGCTGCGCTGTCACGACATTCGCGCCGGGTGACACGCCGGTCAGCACTCCCGATTGGGAGACAGACGCCACCCCCGAGTTGTCGGTGCCCCAATCGGAGCTCGAGGTGACGTCTCGCTGGGTCCCGTCGCTCATGAGCGCGATGGCGCGCAACTGCATGCTTCGGCCGGTGGGCACTCTGCTGCCTCCGGTAATCGTAAGCGACTGAACCGTCGGCGTCCCTCCCTGACCAGGCCCGGGAGAAGGGGGCGCAGAGGGAGACGAGGGATCGTGATGCTCTTTGCGAGCAGCTTGTGCATGGCAACCTCCAGAACGGCGAGATAGCCGACCCGCTGACTTTCGCAGGGCAGAGCTTGTAGATCACTACTTCACGTGGCGGCGGCGAAGGTTGTGTGCCACGACGGCGGCGGTTGCGCCGTTGAGCGCCAGCATGACGCCGGCGGCCGCCTTCCCACTCTTGCGACGAATCCGCTCGACGAAATAGATCGTCGTGGCGGTCGAGACCGCCTTGAACGCGACGAGCGACGCCGGCTGGGCGACGAAGGACCCGGCAACCGGATTGAGCTCGCGTCCCCCACGGCGGATGGCGCCGAGGGTCGACTGCACGTCTGCCGCCTGCAGGGCGGCGTAGCTTCCGTAGAGCGCGCCGAGCAGCTTCGGCCGGCGGCCGGACGTCTTCTGATCGAACAGGCGCTGCGGCGGCTCGGCCGGAGCGGCCGCCGCCGGAGCAGCCGCATGCCGGTCGGCCTCATACCGGCCGGAACCGGCCGCAGGCGCGCCGGAAGAGAGCACTGACACCAGGCAGAGAGTGACGCACCAATCAGCACTGAACATGTGGCTCCTCCCATCGCACGGGACTCAGTTCCGAGAGTACGTGCCCATCGGGATCCAGCTTCCCCGCTCGCCTCAACGTGATCAGCTCGTCGACGAGATCGCGACGTCGCCAGCCGCGGCGGACTTCCGTAACGAGCTCTTCGAAGGCCGTCTCATCCGGCAGCGCGCACTTATAAGGGCGGGCCGTCGTCAGGGCGTCGAACACGTCGACGAGACCGATGATCTGCGCGAGCAACGGGATCGCATCTCCCCGCAGACCGTCCGGATATCCGCTCCCGTCGAACCGCTCGTGATGGTGCCGCACGATGGCGCGTACGCGCGTGAGCGAACGAAGCTTCACGCAGAGCCTGTCGCCGATCACGGTGTGCAGCTTCATCCGGTCGTATTCGAAGGGCGTCAGGCGTCCTTGCTTCAGCAGAATCGCGTCCGGCACGCCGATCTTGCCGAGGTCGTGCAGGAAAGCGCCTCGGCGCAGCGTTTCCAGGTCGTCCGGGCCGAGCTTGAGGGCAGATCCGAGCGCGGTCGCGTACCGGGCCAGACGCTGGCAGTGCCCGCCGGTGTCCGAGTCGCGGGCTTCGATGGTCAAGGCAAGACTCAGGATGATCGCCTGCGCACACTCGAGATCGTCGGTCTGCCGCCTGAGCCTGATGAGCGATCGAACGCGCGCGCGCAGCTCCTGCGTGTTGATTGGCGTCGTGAACAAGTCGTCCGCACCCGCCTCGATCCCGGAGGTTCGTTCGCCGGGCGCGTCCGCCGTGGTCATCAGGACGACAGGGGTCATGCGTGTGGAGGGGCTTCGCTTGAACGTCCGGCAGAGATCGAGACCGCACGAGCCGGCCAGCGCGACGCTCAGCAGGATCACGTCCGGCTGCTCCAGCACGCTCGACGCGAGCGCGGCAAAGCGATCGTACGCCACCGCGACTGTGTGTCCTTCGGCCTTCAGCAGCGCGTCGAACTGCCGGACGCGGACGGGATCGTTGTCCACGATCAGAATCCTGCCGACGATGTCGAGATCTCGGTCCACGGCTTTGTCCTCCAGCCAACAGAAAAGTGACGTGGCCGGCGATGGCGCGGCGACTACGCCGAAACTGGCCACACGAACCTGGCTGCCGGAAACCGCTCCACGCATGTCCATCCCTCCCCCGCCATCAGGGCCCGCCTCGTCTCGGCCCAGGCCAGGGCCTCGTGTAAGCGGCCGAACTGATAGGAATACAAAAAGTGGCCGTCGAAGAGGACGCGGGTCTCCATGCCGACGGGCACCACAGCAAGAAGACACCGTGCCTCGTGGCCGTCTCGTTGCAGACGCCACATCTCCGTCTCCGTCGCCGATGCAGAGAGCGTTGAGTGCTTCACCATGTCGTTACTCTATCGAGCGGCATACAAGTGCGCATGCCGGTGAGATCCTGATTCAGAAGTGCGGGACCGGATGAGGTCGGTGTAAGCCGGACGCCGACAGACGCACGTTTTTGTCGGGCGGATGGAGGGAAGGAAAAGACGGGTGGCTCGCTATTCGAGGAGCCGATTACGGAATACGTACGCCGTCAGCTCCGCGTCGGTCGAGAGGTTCATCTTCTTCGCCAGTCTCAAACGATAGGTACCGACCGTCTTGGGGCTCAGACACAGCTCGGAGGCGATCTCCTTCGTCGTCTTCCCGGAGGCGATGCGCATCATGACCTGATACTCGCGATCGGAGAGCTCTTCGTGCGGCGGCTTCGGCGAGTTCGAGGCAATCTCCCGCGCGAGCCTCGCGGCCAGCCAGGGGCTGACGTAGTGCCCGCCCGCGACGACCTTCCGGATGGCGGTGACGAGCTCCTGCGGCGCGCTGTCCTTCGTCAGGTATCCGGATGCGCCGGCGCGAATGGCCCGCAGCGCGAACTGGTCCTCCGGATGCATGCTCAGGACGAGGATCGGCATTTCCGGCCGCTCGAAGCGGAGCTGCTTCAGGATCTCGAGGCCGTCGCTGCCGGGCATCGACAGATCGAGCAGGATGGCGTTCCAGTGATTGCGCCTCCCTTTGGTCAGCGCTTCGGCGCCGTTCACGGCATCGTCTTCCACGACGATGTCCACGGCGTCCGCGAGCATCTGCCGGATTCCCTGTCTCACGACAGGATGGTCGTCGACGACAAGCAGCTTGATCATGTCCGGTTCCTCAGGCTCACCGGGCGCAACGCCCGACGGCGGTTCTCAAGCGGAATGCGAACGGCGATGGTCGTCCCCCGCCGCGGCCGGCTGACGATCTGCAGATCGCCGCCGAGCAGGGCGGAACGCTCACGCATACCGAGCAAACCGATGGCGCTGGGGGCGACGGCGCGCTCGGGGTCGACCCCCCGCCCGTTGTCCCGCACGGTCACCACCAGGGTGTTCCGTTCCACCCGGACGAGGACACTGACCAGGCTCGCCCGAGCGTGCCGGGCGACGTTGGTCAGCATCTCCTGAAACATCCGGAAGACGGCGGTCGCGCGCCCCATGTCGATCTCGAGCTGTTCGACGGCCGACACGAAGCGCGCCCGGACCCCGAAGCGCCGGGCGAACATCTCGGTCTGCCATTCCATCGCGGGGATCAGTCCCAGCTGGTCGAGGGCTTGCGGCCGCAACTCGGTGATCACGCTGCGGAGCGTGTGAATGCATTGATCGACGACCTGCACCATCATCTGCAGCTTGGCGTGCGCATCGGCGGTGGCCCGACGCGGGCGGCGGAATCGCTGCTCGAGCCAGGCGAGATCCATCTTCAGCCCCAGCAGCGCCTGGCCGAGGTCGTCGTGCAGCTCCCGCGCGAGCCGCCGGCGCTCCTCTTCCCTCGCCTGCTCGCGCGCCTCCACCGCTTCGGTGGACCAGCGGACCACCCCACGTCGGACTTGTCCGGCAGATGTGTCCATCCTTCCTTCCTCACTCGATCGGAATCCGCACGCCCATCAGCAGAGTGGTCACGCGCCCCTGCAGCTGCTGCGAGATGTCTACGGTCGCCATGACGTGCTGTCGTCCCGCCCGCACCTGCGCACCGACGAAGGCGCCGCGGGTCGCCTGCACGACCGAGCCCCCTTCGATCGGCAGTGGCATGGACGCCGCCTGACGGCTGACGAATCCGCCGCCCATCAGCTGCCATCGCGTCCTGGTGAGGTCCGCGCGCGCCGAGACGGCCGGAGAGACCGCGCTGCCGGAGCGCAGCACGTGCCCGCTCGCTCGGATCGCGAGTCGCGGCGTCCACTGAACCACGGTGCCGGCGCGCAGCCCGTAGGTCGCGACGGTCGACATTCGCACGTAGAGCGCTTCACCCTCCGCGAAGACGCGCCGCGTTCCGAGCGGGACGATCACTCCTCCCTGGAGGCGGCGGTACGGGAACGGCGCGCCTGCCACCCGGCCTCCGCCGAGGTCCAGCATGGCCGACAGGATGACCCGCTCGTGGCGGCTGACACCGCCCGCCCGGGCGTACGTCCACCACGCGCCGCCGCCGGAACCCGAGAACAGTCCCAGATCGAGCGTTGCGGTCTCGCTCAACGGGTGCAGCCACTCGACGCCGCCGGCGCGGGTGTTTGCGCCGGGGAGGGCGGTCGCCTGACCCGTCACGTGCAGCACATCGGCGACCGCATCCTGACTCCACGCGTTCTGCGGCGCGCCGAGGATGGCGAGGGCGGACGCGAGCGCGAGCCTCCTCATGTCTCGATCCGGCAGCGGCCCTTGCCGGCCTCCTTCGCCGCGTACACGGCGCGGTCCGCTCGCTCGAGCAGATCGGTGACGGAATCGACCGGACGGCAGGCCGCGAGACCGGCCGAGAAGCTGAGCGGCAGCCGCCTCCCTTCGTACACGCAGCCCTGGCTCGACACGAGCGCGTGGACGCGCGCGATCGCTGCCGCCGCGACGTCGGTCGAGCAGTCGATGAAGAGCACGGCAAATTCGTCCCCGCCCCGGCGCGCGAAGACGTCCGCTTCCCGGAGCTGGCTGCGCATCGCCCCGACAAACGCCAGCAACGCTGCATCGCCAGCGGCGTGGCCGGCGGTGTCGTTGATCGTCTTGAAGTCGTCCAGATCGAAGAACGCCAGCGCCAGCTCGTGGCCCCGCCGGCGTCGCTCGACGTGCGAGGCAAGGGCGTCGTCGAAGTAGCGCCGGTTGTACACGCCGGTCAGCGCGTCCCGGACGGCCTGCTCGAAGAGCGCGTCTTCACGCTCCATGCAGTGCATCCAAAGAATCGTGCAGACGCCGCTCCCGTCCGGGAGCGGCGCCGCCAGTCGGTGAACGGCGTACGGACGGCCGCCGAGCTCGCACCGCAGCGGTTCGGTGCTTCGCGGCGTTCGGCGGTGCTCGTCGAGAATTTTCTGGAGCCCAGGCACGGCGTTCGGGTCCATGCCCAGGTGCATCGCGCCGAACAGTTCGGCGGCGGCCTTATTGCTGTATTTCAGCTGGCTGTGGGGTCCGACGACCACCAACGGCTCGTCGAGGGCGTCGAACGCGGAATGCAGGTAGTAGACGTCCGTGATCTCTTGCCATCCTACATAGAGATACGAGATCCCGGCGTGAGCCGTCCGGTAGAAGATCAGATTGGCGATGCGCATCTCGCCGGCCACGCGGTACGCGCAGAAGGGCACTTCACCACTGGCGTTCTCGAAGGCGCTGCGGACCCGCTCCTGATCGCCGAATTCGATGACGTCGAACAGCGTACGCCCGGCCATCTGGCTGGGCCTCAACTGCATGCGCAGGAAGAAGCTGTCGCTCGCCTGCACGAACTGCCACGAGTCCGCGTAGAGAATCGCGCCCGGCTCGGGCTCGGCGCGCAGCACCGCATGGAACAGCCCCTGCACTTCGCTCAGCATCTGGTTGGACGCCTGCAGCCGGCCGTCGAGGCGCAGCAGCAGGGCCGCCAGCGGGGTTGTCATGAACGCGACCAGGCATTGCGTGACCGCGAAGGTCGCCAGCATCGTCAACTGATACGCGGGGCTGGTGTGCACCTCGGGGAACAGATCGGCGCCGGCTGGCAGCAGCCTCGAGAGCCCATCGAGCATCGCCCAGATCGTGGGCTGACCGCCCGCGACGTACCACCGGAGATCAGGGGACTCGACGAGCGCCACCGTGAACGCGACCACCGCGGACAGCAGTGCGGTCGCGTGCGCGTGCCAACCCAGCATCATGATGCCGCTGACCACCACGGGGAGGACGAAGGCGGCGAGGAACACCGGGTTCGAAAGACCACCGACGAGGTGCCAGAGCGGCCCCATGAGGATCACGCTGAGGAACGGCATGATCCGCATCGCGGTCGCCATGGCCATCTGATTCGTCAGGCGATCCGTCAGCGAGCCGATGACGAGGTACCCAACCGCGCAGACGAACACGAAGAGCGCCGCGCGCGCGAGATCGATGTCCAGCACGCTAAAGAACCACGGGACGGCAACCGCCAGCAGGAGCGCGACGAGGCACACGACCCAGGCGGCGTCGAGCATCCGCTTCCGCTCGACGAGCGAGAACATCGTGTCGGGGTGCAGGCGCAGGAGATCGGCTCGCATGTCAGTGCGTCTCCAGGTTCTGCGCGAGGCGGGGGGGCATCGCCCCCAGCCGCCAGCCGCAGTCGGCGGCGGCAGTCGCGGCCGGCGGACTGACGTTGACGTACTGATCCCGGAGCGGGTCGTCGTATCCGTTGCCGCTCAGGACGTTCTCTGAGAGCAGCGGCTGCGGGGTCTGCGTCTCCCCGGAGGCGGCCACCAGCGACGACAGCCGAAGTCCGGCTCGCCGGTTGCGGAGCAGGCGGTTGCGGCGCACCAGCGGAGAGCTCGCAATCAGCACCAGCCCGTCTTCCACGTGATCCGTGATCA
This sequence comes from Vicinamibacterales bacterium, assembly GCA_050745085.1. Lineage (GTDB taxonomy): Bacteria > Acidobacteriota > Vicinamibacteria > Vicinamibacterales > 2-12-FULL-66-21 > DATAEE01. Next base: position 13,176 of record JBOGJB010000079.1, on the reverse strand, counting down.
GATTGCCGGCGACGGTGTTCGGGCTGATGGATCCGCCCTCCATCAGGACGATGCCAAAGCCGTTCTGGTACAGCTGGTTGGTCAGCACCTCTGTATTGCGTACGTTGCGCACCATCAATCCGCCTGCGCAGTTGCGCGCGATCTCGTTGCCGGTGATGACTCCCGACGACAGGCGCTCGGCATAGACGCCGAACCTGCGCCCGCCGCGGATGGTGTTGCCGCGGATCACGGCGCGCGCGCCGCTGACGTGCACCGCGGCGTCTCGATGACCGTCGAAAACATCCCGCTCGATGTGCGCCACTACGTTGACCGCGACGAGCCCGTTCGCGTTGTCGCGGTAGCGGTTGTTGAGCGACACGATTTGCGGCGCCTCCGGCGCGCCGGCCTGCGCGGCCACCGCCCAGATCCCGGCGAGCCGGTGATCGTCGAAACGGTTGCCGCGGAGCGAGACGCGGCCTGACGGCGCCGACACGTGGACGCCAATCCGGTTCCGCGCGAACACCGACGCTTCGATCGTGATCTGGTCCGCCCCTTCACCGACGAGCACGCCGGTCTCGCCGTCAACGATGGTGAGGTTACGAAGCGTGGCGCCCGGCGCTCGCACGACGACTCCCGCCGGCGCGCCGACGATGCGGAATCCCGAGAGCATCGTGCGCGGCGAGGCGACATCCAGCAGCGGGCCCGCTACGCGCGGGCCGGTCAGCTCGACGAACGACTGTTCCGCCTCGAGCACAATGCCGCTGGGATTGACCAGCGGCGGAAGCCCGGCCGCCAGGACGATCGACGGCACCGCGACGACGATTCTCGTACGCCCATCTGCGCGATCGGCGGCGAGGATGGCCTCGCGCAGCGAGCCTGGCCCCGAATCGGCGCTCGAGGTCACCCGAAGCACCGACGCCGCGAGCCGATCGGGCGGCACGGGACGCCACGTCGCGAGCCACGGCGCCGCGACCGCGAGCGCGCCGGCGAGCGCGGCGGCTCCCCACGCCACGCGCACGCGACCTTCCCGCGGCCAGGGGATCATCACCGCCGTCCCCTTCCCTCGTCAGACCCCAGCACGAACACCTTGTGCCAGGATGTCCAAGCGGTCCATCGGGCCCCGAGCAGATCGATTGGCAGCGCCGCGGCCGTCGCCGCGAACAGACCGCCCAATGCGAGGGGGCGGGGCAACCGGCGGTACCACGGCAGGAACCAGGTTTTGAACGGCGCGGGATCCACGGCGCGGACTGCCAGGCAGCGCAGCCCGGCCGAGTCGAAGGCATCGCGGTAGATATCCTCGCTCCGGGCGATGAACACCCCGCTGTCGCAGCGGCGGGTGGGGTGCGCCGGCGCCGCCTCCAGGAGCACGATGCGCCCGAAGGGGGCGAGATGCGCCGCGAGCCCGTCAATCGACGCGTGCAGCCGGACGGCTTCGAGTACGTGCTGCAGCACCGTGACGCCGATGATCAGATCGAATCGTCTGCCGAGCGAGAACTCGGCGGTGTCGGCGACGAGGAAGCGGCATCGCGTCTCGAGACCTTCGCGCTCGGCCCGCACCCGCGCCTCGTGCACCATGGCCGGTGACAGATCCAATCCGACGACGTCGGCGCCGGCTCGCGCCAGCCGGCGTGTCCATCGGCCGACGCCGCAGCCGATCTCCAGGACGGAGGTCCCGGGCTCGACGGCGAGCCACGATTCCAGCGCGCGGGCCTGCAGCCAATGGATGTATCCGTTGTAGAAGGCGGGCATGCCGTACGCACACACCGCCCCGAGCCCCGCTCCCGTCGCGGCAAAGCGGCACGCGCGAGCGTCCCAGTACTCCCTGGGCGTGCTAGGCCGGCTGATAGTGATCGCGGTAGACACGAACCCCCCAGAAGCGGAGCGCGAACCAGTTGAGATAGCCGAGCGTGGCCGGCACGACGTGCACGAGCGCGTACAGCGGATAGATCGGCACAATCGGGAGCAGTCGGCGCCGTTCACCCCTGCCGACCGCGACGAACCACGCGAACAGTGTCAGGGCCAGACCCTGCAGATAAACCGCGACGAAGTACAAGGGACTCGTCACCCACACGTCCGGCACCTGATCGAGTCGGAAGAGATTGTCCAGACCGTTGGCGGCGCTGAGACCCAGGAGCGCCAGCGCCAGGATCTTCAACGGGTGGATCAGCAGCACGAGCACTCCCATGTAAATCAGGAACTGATACGCGAAACCCGGCTGCCGCCTCGCCCGACGCTCGAGCGCGCGCCACCGCTGCGCATAGACCCGAAGCAACCCGAAGTGCCAGCCGACCCGCTGCGAGAACAGGCGGCGCACGGTGGAGACGGCGTCGGTCTCCACGAGCATCCGGCCGTCGTAGTAGATGGATTCATCCCGCGAGAGCAGGATGAGCGCGTTCTCGAGATCCTCCGCGTAGACCGACAGGCTGTGCTCGTTCAACGCGCGGCGGAGCGCGTCGGCGCGGTAAACCGCCACACCCGACGTGATGCTGAAGTCGGCGAGAGACTTCCGGCCGATGCTGAACGCCAGCCAGTACTCGAGCTGTTGAATGCGGACCAGCCAGCCCGTTCCAGCGGCGGCGATGCGCGGGCAGAACGCCGCCATGCGGCTCCGCTGAAACTCGAAGAGCACCTTCACGAACTCGTCTCGGTCGGTCAATATGCGCGCGTCCGGATCGAGGACGATCACCGTTTCGATCGTCGACGGCAGCGTCGCCATGAGCGACTTGAGGGCGCCGGGCTTGTACAGATTCTGCGGGTTGCGCACGCAGCGGACACCGGCCGCCTTGATCCGGGCCGCGGTATCGTCGGAGGAGCCGTCGTCGATGACCCAGACCCGGTCGCGGAACGGTTGGATGGCCCGAAGAAAGCGTTCGAGCTCATCGATCGCGTTGTGGACGGACACGATGACGGCGAATGGCTGCAGGCGGAGCTGCATCTCGGTCGGGCTGAAGGGGCCGACGTCGAGCGGGACGGACGTGGACGCGACGCGTCCGGCCGACGATCCGCCCGAGTGCTCGCGGCGCAGGTAGAGCCGAACCAGCAGGTCGATCAGATCGACGAAGAACACGACGCTCGCCAGCAGGTACAGGCCGAGGCTGAGCTCGCCCAATCTCACACCCACGAGTCCACCCGGGCGCCGTCCACCGGCGCCAGCTGCCCGGGCACAGGGCGATCGGGCATGACCAGCCCCACGGCCTCGAGGACCGGGATCGCGCTCGCGATCCAGACCCTTGAGCGGACGCGCGACGGCGTGTGACCGCCGAGCGCGCTCAGGGCGCTCATCCGCTTCTCGAACTCCACTTCGATGGCGAGAATCGCGCGGCGGACCTCGGGATCGAGCGGCAAGATCTTGCTCGGCTGATCCCACCAAAGATCCGTACCGCCGATTTCGTGTCGCGTGCTGACCGTATGAGGCCGTAACGAGGCGTCGCTCGCCATGGCGGCGCCCGAAAACGGGATGACGTACGGATACATCCCCACCTCGCACCCGGCGTCAATCCATCGCAGCGCTTCGCGGATGTTCACCGCGAGATCCTCCAGGCGGCACCGCGGGGACGTGAGGATCATGTCCAGGAATGGGGTAATCCCGAGCCGCAGCGCCGTCCGGAGCATCGGCTCGATGTAGGGTTGGATCTGCGATTTGTTGAACTCCTGGAGCATGCGCGGTGCAAAGCTCTCGACGCCGAAGCCAAGGACGCGGAACCCGGCGCGCCGCATCGCGGTCAGACGCTCGGCGGTCATTGCGTCGATGCGGTTCGTCGCGATGAACTGCAGACCCGCCGGCAGCTCGCCGGCGGCTTTCGCGCTGACGATGGCGGCGCAGAGCGGCAGAATCCGTTTGTCCTGCGTGAACACGAAAATGTCGTCCTGGAAGATGACCGTCCGCACGCCGGTGTGCGTCTGGACGATCCGCTTCAGCATCGCGACACAGTCCTCCTCATCCAGGCGGGCGATGCGGGCGGTTTGACCGCCCTGCGCGGCGTGGAGGAAGTTGGTCGAGGAGCAGAACGTGCAGCCCATCGGGCAGTAGTTCAGGGTGATCAGACGAACGGAGCGAATCTCGGCGAGGCGCGCCTCTCGCGCGGCTTTCACCGGAAGCTGTCCCACGCGGTAGCTATGCTCGAGGCGATCCCAGTAACGCGCGTACGGCATGTCCTCGTACGGCGTCGCGAAGATGGCGTCGCGGAGTGCCTCCCGGGTCAAGGCCGGCCGCGGCAGACGCCGCAGTGTCCCGTCGGCATCGCGCCAGGCGGTGCCGGATACGTCGGTCACCGTGGACCCTGCATGCATCCGAGCAGTCAGCTCGATGAGCGGCGCCTCCCCTTCGCCCAGCACCGCGCAGTCGAACGGGCCGAGCGACAGCACCAATTCAGGATTGAACGTCGCCTCCATCCCGCCCGCGACGAGAAACACCTCGGGTCGGGCTCGTCGCGTGAGGTGCGCGAGGGCGAGGTCGTACGGGAGCGTCATGCCGGTTGTCGAGACGCCGACCACGTCCCAGGGCTGCTCCATCAGGAGCCGCTCGAGGGCGGGTTCCGGCCGGCCGTCGCAGCAGTTGGGATCGAAGACGTGAGCCGTCACGCCGGCGCGGCGAAGCACCCCGGCGAGTCGCCACACCCCGAGTGGTGGCGCGAGGAACGTGTACTCGCCACCCTTGGGATCGTAGGGTCCGATGAGCAGCACCCGCACGTTCGCGCGGGGCTGCCCGGTGCGACCTCCGGAATCGCGGACGAGCGCGATATTTCGCATGCCTCGTTTCGCTTATCGACCAGCAAGTTTTGCCAATCGGCCGCCGCAGTCGGAGAGAGCCGCGGAAACGCCGGACACGAAGACGACGCGCGGAAAGAGTGAAGACAGATCAACGTAGGTGCCAAGCCCTAACGCACTACATTCGGGTACTTTGTGTGCCTTTGCATGAATCTGTGGACGAGCCAGCGATGGCGCGCGCGCTCGACCGTTCCAGAACGCTCCATCGTCATTACAGATCTGGTTTACAGAATTGGCCTCGGGTCGAACCGCAGAGGTCTGTTCTAGACTTTACGGGAATCGTCGAGCTCGGACACGTCGGGAAGTTGCTGATCTTCAGGTCATCGCGGGGCGCACACGCTGTCGGCCGGCGGCCGACACCTGCTGCGTCCGCTTAGGATTCGGGGTCGGCCCAGGACTCCATGAAGCGCGTCATCAGGGCGCGACGGCGCGCGGGATCGATGGTGCCATGGAGCGTCACGCTCGGGGGGAGCGTGAGGCGGGGCAGCACGATGCAGCCCGGGCACACGGTCGTCGAAGCGCCGAAACGGACGCCGTCGCCGGCGAGGACGCCGAGATGGGTGCGGCCGGAATCGATCTGAACGCCCCGGTAGTGCAGGTGGACGCCAACACCCTTCTTTACAGGCGTGTTCGCCACCATGACGTTGCCGGCGACGTTCACATCGCGGCCGATGATGCTGTCCGCCATGTAGATGAAATGGCCGAGATACGTGAACGGACCGAGGATGACGCTTCTCGCGATCTCGCAGTGCACGCCGACGAGGCAATCCGGCCCCACGACGACTTCGTCCCGAAGCACGGCGCCGGGCCGAACGACGCTGCGGGCGCCGAGGATCAGACGACACGAGGCGTGCACGATGGCGCCCGCCTCGACGACGCTGCCGGCGCCCATCGACACGATGTCTCCCTGGACGATCGCCTGAGGATCGACACGTCCTTCTTGGATCCGCGGTCGGGCGGCGACGAACTCGCGGAATCGGTCGTAGAAGGCCGCCAGCGACGCGGCGTCCCGCGGCAGCAGCGCGGCGAGCGGATGCTCGGGCGACACGTCCCAGAGGGATCGAATGAGCGCGAAGACGTCGTCGCCGCCGCTAGCGTTCAACGGCAGGTCCCCCGCCGGCGGCCGCATGACGCCGCGTCCGCGCGTCGTGCTCGAGAACCGCGTCGTGCCTGGAGATCTGCTCGAGGAGCACAGCTCCGGCGGCCTCGATCGACGTCGCGATCTCGCGGTGGAGCGCGCGAAAGATGGTGACACGGTCGCGATCGACCTCCGCCCAGTTGATGGGATGGAGCGCCAACTGGAACCTGGGGGGGAGGTCGCCTGAGTCGAGCAGGCGCCACGCCGAGTCGCGCCACGCCCGGCACGAATCGGAGAGATACGGCATCTCGCGAATGAACCGGTCGTCGTAGGCGTTCAGAAACGCAGGAGTGTCACGCAGCGGATCGTCGCCGTTGAGACCGGGCTGGTGCATGGCAATCGACTGGACGGTCGCGCCGCACAGCGTCTCGAGGATGCCGGCCTGGAGCCGCATCAGCTCCGGCCATCGGTCGGACGGGAACCGGTAGAGGAAGTTCACATCGTAGTGCAGGCCGACCTCGTGCCCGAGCTCGATCAGGCGGCGCGGCGCGCGCGCGTGCGCCGGGTCGAGCAGGTTGTAGTAGAGGCCGTTCGGCAGCAAGAAATACGAGGCGTGAACCCGGCGTGCCGACTCCTGCTCCGCCAGCGCCAGGGCGGCGTCAATCGAATAGTCGACGTCGTGCCGGAGAATAAAGAAGGGCTTGTCGGGAAAGCGGTCGTTCACGTCGGCGAAGCGAACCGGACGATGCGTCGCTCTGAGCCGATCGAGCATCTCCCAATACGCCTTGTAGTCGAAACGGTCTCTCATGTCCCGCCGGACCGGTCGGGCAGTGCGGGCGATCTTCGCCGGAGCCAGCCGAAGATCCGCTCGGCCACGCGCGGGCTCGAATAGAGACTCGGCAACCGCTGGCCGGCTCCGTAGATGGAATCAAGGACGCGCCGCCGGAGCGTTGAAGGGACGTCGTGCGCCGGAATGTGCGGGGCCGTCTGCTCCAGCGCGAGCGTCGCGAGACGAAGGGCCGCGCGGGCACGCGCTTCCGCCACGAGCCACTCCGCGGCGTTCACACCGCGCGCCGCGAGCCCTTTCGCGTTGTACCAGGCCTCGGCGAACACTTCCTGCACGGTGTCTTCCGCCGCCTCGAGATTCTGCAGTACGCGCATCGCGGCGGCATACACCGCAGGCGCGCAGCGGTCGTACAACTGCTCGAGGCCGACCGGGTCTCCCTGGGCCATCTGCTGGAGGAAGAGATCTGCGGCAGCCGTCGATGTCATGCGTCAATGCCAGTTTAGCATCGTGATACAACTACCGCGCCGACGCTCGTGATGGTGGGCGATCGGGACTACCGCGTGCCACTGCCGCAGTCAGAGCAGCTCTGCGTCTCGCTCCGGTCGCTCGGCAGGACCGCCGCGCTCATCGTCTATCCGGGCCAGAGCCACGGCATCTCACGGCCGTCGTATCAGATCGATCGACTGCGCCGATACGGACTTTGGTACGACAGGTATGTGCTCGGGAAAGATGTCAATCCGACGTACGAAACCTGGAAAAAGACGGAAACTCAGTAGTTCGCTACGCTCGACTTCGCCCCAGCTGCCCGAGCGATCCGTTCCAGGCAGACACAGCGAAGCAGCAGCGACGCGTGCACAAGCGAACAACAGACAGCGAAGCCAGTCGCGAGCGAAGTCACACGAGGCACTAAGCACCAAGCACGAGGGACTGACGATCGTCAGAGGATCTGCGGCGCCCCCGTCCTGAAATTGCCTCCGAGCACGCCGACCGAATCGGCGCCCAGCCACGAGTCGATGACCTTCGCGTAGACCGAGCGGAAGTCGGTCTCGAAGCGAACGTCGTTGCCGCCGTTCTCGAGCGTCGGATTGTCCGGCACCGGATTGAGGTTGGCGGCGCTGCCGTAGAGCCCGCCGCGGACGCTGCCGCCGATCGCCATCATCAGGCCGCCCGCACCGTGGTCGGTCCCGTTGCTGCCGTTCTCGTTGATGCGGCGGCCGAACTCCGAGAACTGCAGGATCAGCGTGTCGCCGAGCAGCCCCTGGTTCCGCAGGTCGTTGTAGAACGCGATCAGGCCGTCGTTGAGCGTCGACATCAGGTTGGCGTAGGCGCCGTTGTTCGTGTTCTGCCCCGCGTGCGTGTCGTACCCGCCGGTCTGGACCCAGAACACCTTCGTCCCGATACCGCGCGCCATCGCCCCGGCGACGGCTCGCAGCGCCTGACCGAACCCGTTGTTCGGATACTCGACCGTCGGCGCGTAGGCGGCGACCTCGGCGACGCGATCGAGCGTCGCAAGCGCCGAGACCGCGCTCCCGTTGACGAACGACAGGTTCGGCCGGTCGATCGGCACGTGTGAGGCGATTGTCGCGGCGGTCGACCGCTCGAGGAGCGCCTCGCTGGCGTTGGCGATATTCGGGCTCGCGAAGGCGTACCCGGACACGCTCGGGATCGCAGGCACGCCTACGTTCCGGGAGACCAGCGTCCGCGGCGTCTCGCGCGCCGTGTTCCAGCCGACGAGCGGATCGACGGGGAACGGCAGCGTGTCGAGATAGCGGCCGAGCCAGCCGGTGCCCTGCGGCGAGCCCGGATCGCCGGTGGACCAGATGTCGGTGCCGAGGAAATGCGAGCGGCTGGAGTTCGGGTAGCCCGTGCGTTGGACGATCGCGAGGCGGCCGGCGTCGAAGATCTGCTTCAGCCCGGCCAGGCGCGGGTGGAGGCCGAGGGCGACGCCGCTCCGGTCGCTGCCGATCTGCAGCACGTTCGCGGCCTGCACCGCGAGCGTCGGCCGACGGCTGATATAGAAGCTGTCGTTGTAGGGCACGAGCGTGCTGAGCGCGTCGTTCCCGCCCGAGAGGTACAGCACGACGAGGTTGCGGCGGCTCGAGCCCTGCGCCCGCGCGAGGTCGCACAGGAATGCCGGCGCCGTGAAGCTGACCGTGAAGGCGGCGACGCCGCCTCTCATGAACTCGCGTCTGGTCACTGCCATCGTCTTCTCTACGCTGTCAGTTCTTAGTGCCTAGTTCTTAGTGCCTAGTGTGACTGCGCTCGCGACTGCTCGGTCTGATTCCGCTCGCGACAGACTTAGCTGATTCATTCTCGAGTGAAGTCACACTAAGCACTAAGAACTAAGCCACTAAGAACTGATGGTTTACACCAGTTGGTACTCTCCAGCGCCGACGATCAGGTGCACCAGCCCCGGCGCCTTCGTCAGCAGCTGCTGGTCCGAGCCGCTCCACGAACCGCCCGCGCGCACGTAATCGAGGAGCGCCACGACCCCGTTCCGCTCGAACGCGGCCGGCGTCAGCCGGTCGAGCAGATAGGACAACAATGCCTCCGGCGACTGGCCGTACGCCCGCGTCTCGTCGCGGAGGTTGAACCGCTGGTTCGTCGCGAGCTGCGCGGCGAAGTTCATCCGCGACAGCATCGCGCCGGTCGAATACCACCCGCGCCCCAAATCCCAGCCGTTGACGTCCGGCGGCTCGAAGAGCTGCTGCCCCATGTTGGTCATCGGGTTGAGCGCGTCGTTCACCGAGAAGCCGCGCCAGCCGACTTCCTTGATCGCGCGCGCGACGAACTCCGCCGGCCACGAGTAGCGCGCGAAATAGTTCGTCGAGTCGCGGAAGTGCCTCGACATCAGCACGCGCCGGATGACCGGCTTCATCTCGTAGCCGTTCCGGTAGTACTCGCCCGAGATCTCGTTGACGAAGTCCTCGGCGGGCGCCGCGTTCTCGCTGACGAAGAAGGCCCAGAGCTTGCGCGCGAGCCGCCGGCCCGTCTCCGGGTGGCGCGCGACCGCGTCGATCAGATCGATGCCGTCCTGCATCCCGTCGGCCGCCGAACGCGCCGGAATCGTCCGCCGGCCGTCGGGATAGACCGGGAAGCTGAACTCCTTCGCCGCCGTGTCGTGCTGGTTCGGGTTGTAGTTGAAGCGCTGGAACGCGTCGCCCGCGCCGCGCGCGAGGTTCCACCCGGTGAACACGCGCGCCCCCGCGTAGACATCGGGCTCGGTGAAGACGCCCACGCCCATCGTGAACAGCTCCATCAGCTCGCGCGCGTAGTTCTCCTGCGGCCGGTTGCGGAAGTTCGTCCGGCCGTCGAGCCAGACGAGCATCGCCGTGTCTTTGGTGATTTCAATCAGGAGATCGCGGAAGTTGCCGAGCGCGTACTGGCGCAGCAGCTCCAGTTGTCCCCTGACGCGCCCCGGGTCCTCGTCCGGCTTGGCGGCCATCGCCCGCGTCCCGTCGTTGCCGCCGAGCGCGCCGGAGACCTTGCTGTACGCGGTCGCAAAGTGGTTGTGCCAGAAGAGCGCCATCTTCTCCTGGAGCGGCCGCGTGCTGTGGACCATCCGGAAGAGCCACCGCTGACGCGCGTCACCGATGAGGGTCGACGGCGCAAACTGTCCGCGTGTGGTGATCCCGGCGTAGCCCGGCTTGCCGATGTTCGCATCGACGTCGTCGACGACCTGCTCGTAGTTGATGAGCTCGTCCACGGCACCGAAGTAACCCAGCTCGACGTACGAGCCGATCTCACTGTCGCTGGCACCGAAGCCTGCGCGACGCAGCAGATGCTCGATCTCGGGTTCGCGTCCTCTGGCCATAGGGGGCTCCCGTTACGCCGATGCTACGTTAGACCGGCCGGGTGGGTGAAGGTTAATCAGGGCGGAAGACAAAACTGTGCGCGATCCGCGTCTATGGGGTGAACGGGATGGCCGACCGGGACCCAGACGGGCGGCGAAAGCGCGTGACACTTTTGTACGACGAGCACGGGCCCTCGCTGTACCGCTACGCGCTGATGCTACTGGCCAACGCCGCGGCGGCGGAGGATGCGGTGCAGCAGGTGTTTGCGGCGGTCCTGGCCAGTTCGCGTCCGATTCACGACGAGCGACGCTACCTCAGCCGTTCGTGCGCAACCAGTGTTACACGATGCTGCGGCTCGGCGCGCGCGAGCCGCACCCCCGGCGCCCGCTCGTCGAGCCCGCCGCCGGCACAGCGATCGACCCGGCAGAGCGGATGACGCTCGAGCGGGCGCTCGCTACGCTGCCGCCCGATCAACGCGAGGTGCTGCACCTGCACGTGTACGAAGGGCTGACGTTCCGGGAGATCGCGGACCTGTCCGGTGAGTCGATCAATACGATCGCGAGCCGGTACCGGTACGCGCTTTCGAAGCTGCGTGAGGCGTTCGAGCGAGCATGACCATGGACGAGAAGGATCTCGAAGCACTGCTGCGACGATATCGACCCGCCGATCCTCCGCCGGCGCTGCGCGAACGATGTGTCGCCGGGGCCGCGGTGGAACCTGCGCGGAGCGCGTGGCCGTGGGCCGCGGCCGCCGCGGCGCTCCTGGCGGGCACGATCGGTCTTGGCGCAGCCGCGGCGCGGTTGGACGCACCGGTCGCGACGGCGCCGGACTGGACCGCGCAGGCGATCGGCAACCTTGCTGCGCTCCTCGGCGGTGACGAGGCGGCCTGGCGAGCGGCGACAATCATCGTCGTCGAAGAAGAGAGGCAGGAGCCGCAATGAGCGTGAGGCCCGGGTTCCGCCGTGCCGCAATCGTGGCGTTCGCCATCCTGCTGCCCGTCGCCGCGTGGGCGTTGTGGGACTACGTCGAGGGCGCGCGGCTGGCACGTCTGATCCGAGAGATCCACGATAGGGGCGAACCGGTCGCCGTGTACGAGATCGTTCCGCTCCCAGTGCCGCTCACCGAGGAGCAGGCGCGCGCGTCACGCTACTACCTCGCCGCAGCGATCCTCGCCTCGGATGTGTACGACGACGGGAAGATCGTCCCGGACGCGGTCGAACGGTTTGCCGATGCCCTCGTCATGCTCGATCGCGCGACGCCTGTGGACTTCAGTCAGCTGCAGCCTGGAACCGAGTTCAGCTATCGGACGGCGGACTTCCTGCAGCTGTCAAGACTGAACGCGATGCGGACCGAGTCTCGCGCGCGTGCGGGAGATGGCGACGCCGCGGCCGCCTCGCTCGTCGCGTCGATTCGCCTGAGGCGCGTGATGGAGACGTCCACGCCGGTGACGTGGGCGGTCTCCGCGGACGCCAACTTCCTCTCGGTCGCCGGAGTGATGCTCGGCGAGTCCCAGCCGTCGGCGGAGGCGCTCCGCAGCGTCCAGGAGGCCCTCGAGAAGGCGACGCGTCCCTCCGTGGTGGAAGACGGCATCGTTGCGATGCGGGGACGGGCCATCCAAAGATTCTGGCGGGAGTACTTCGGCGGCACCGTCGTCCCCACCGCAAGGGGCGCCCCGCGGCGGCTGCCGCTTCGCGAGCGGATCATGCGCCCGTGGCGCACGCATCGCTTCGTGGCCACGCTCGGCGACGTCGAGCGGCGGCTGGAGGCGGCCCGTCAGCCCTGGCCACGAAAGCTCGACGCCTTCGAGGTGCCGCGCGCCGGCCGGGACGCGCCAGTTCCAGCCATAGAGCTGCCCGATCCCAAACGCGCGGCAACTCGTCTCGCATCCGATCGCGTGGCGATTGCCGCGCTCGCCGTGGAGCGCTTCCGCCGCCGGCCCGGCGGCGCGACGCCAGCGTCACTCTCAGAGTTGTCGCCGGAGTTTCTAACGTCGATCCCGGACGATCCGTTCAGCGAGAAGCCGCTCATCTATCGCCGCGAGCAAGCCGGCTACGTCGTCTACAGCGTCGGCGCGAACCGCGCAGACGATGGCGGCGCCGTGGGGCCGAATGAGTCCGACCTCGGTCTGCGCGTGTCAGCGCGCCAGCGATAGCAGATTGGCGAGGAGCAGGTATGCGCCGGGCGTGCCGGCGGGCAGCTGGCGCCAGAGGCCGAGGCCCACGTAAATCCAGCGCCCGCGGCCGACTCTTGCTTCGACGAGCGCGCCGCCTTTCGGGTCCTTGTTGTACTCGAACGGATCCGTCAGCTCGACGAGATCAACATAGCTCGGATCGCGATCCCCGAGAAAGTAAAGCCCGCGCTCCTGCACCCACCCCTCCCAGGCCTCGGGACCGATGGCATTCGGCGTCCGGAAGACCGGATGGGACGGATCGACGATTCGCACGGGCGCGCGCTCGTCGGTGATGCGGTTGCTGCTGACTTTCGCCGGCTTCGGACCGTACTGCGCCTCGTTGAACTCGAACTTGTTGTAGTTGACGATCACCGTCCCGCCGGCACGCGCGTACTCGATGAGCCTTCGATTGTTGGCTCGCAAGTCCGGCCGTCGCTCGTACGCGCGAACGCCCGTCATGATGACGTCGAAGCGGTTGAGATCACCCCACGCGAGGTCATCGGCGTCGAGCAGCTGCACGCGCGCGCCAATTTGTTCGAGGGCCTGTGGAATCTCGTCGCCGACACCCATCACGTACCCGACCGTCAGGTTCGGCTTTACC
>JBOGJB010000078.1:0-2589 GCA_050745085.1 Vicinamibacterales bacterium | reverse complement strand
AGGTCGAGTACTATCGTGCGTTCCTGAAGCACGCGGTGCTGACGGGGACTTATGTCATCAACAATCCTTTCTGGTGGACGGCGGACGACAAGTTCTTCAACTACGCCGTCGCGTCGAGGCTCGGTATCGCAATTCCGAAAACGATCGTCCTGCCGCAGAAGTCGTATCCCGTGGAGTTCGACCTCACGTCCGAATCGCTGCACAACCTCGGCTACCCGGTGGCCTGGGACGCGCTGCTCGATCACGTCGGGCGCCCGGCGATCATCAAGCCGTATTCGGGCGGCGGCTGGAAGCACGTGTACAAAGTCCACAACCGCGAAGAACTGCTGCAGGCCTACGATCGGACCGGTCCCTACTGCATGACGCTGCAGGAGTTCATCGCCTTCGACCGCTACGTCCGCTGCTTCACGTTTGGCCAGACCGACATCGTCCCGGTCGCCTACGACCCGCGCGAACGGCGGTACCTCGTCGACCACAACTACCTGCCGCCCGATCTCGGCGCGCGCGTGGTCCGTGACGCACAGACCATCAACACGGCGCTGGGCTATGAGATGAACACGATCGAGTTCGCGATCAAGGGTGACGTGCCTTACGCCATCGACTTCCTGAACCCGGCCCCGGACTTCGAGCGGGATCGCATCACGCCGTTCTATTTCGAGATGGCGGTCGAGAAGATGTCGGACCTCGTGATCGATCGCGCGCTCCGGGGCCGGCCCGAGCAGTCGTGGCCGCGGTGGGCGGAGATGCTGGGCATCGGGCCCGTGCAGAGCGTGGTTGGACTATAGAAAAGAAAAACGGAGAAAACGGTTCAAGGTTCAGGGTTCAGGGTTCAAGGTTGGTTCAAAAGGGTTCCGGGTTCGAGGTTCGGTTCAGGGTTCGAGGGTCGGTTCAAGGTTCGAGGTTCGGCCCAGGGCACAGGGCTCGCACCTTGAACCCTGAACCGCACCATGAACCTCGAACCCTTTGAACCAACCTTGAACCCTGAACCTTGAACCCCGAACCGTGACCGTGTATTTACGTGACCGCTGACCCAGCACGCATCTGGCAGGAACTGTTTGCGAGGAACGCGGGCGACTGCGCGTGCGCCGACCTCGCCGCGCGAATGCGCGCCGAGGGGCTGACCTTCGGCGGCCGGCTCCTCTGTCCGTTTCTCCGGCCGTTCTTCCTGCCGACCTCCGACGAGGCGCGCGTGCGCACGGCGGCCGAAGGGCTGGCGGCGATCGGCGAGCGGGTCGCGCGCCTCGCGCTCGAGACGCCGTCGCTCGTGGCGGAGCTGGGGCTCTCGGAGGCCGAGCTGCGGCTCGCGGCGATCGATCCCGGCTATCAGACCGCGAGCACGGCGTCGCGCGCCGACGCGTTCATCCTGCCCGACTCGCTCTGGTTCGCGGAATACAACGCCGAATCCCCCGCCGGTCCCGGTTACGCGCAGCGGCTGGCCGAGGTGTTCCAGGCGCTGCCGGTCATGGCGCGGTTTCGCGAGGGTTTCGCCGTGTCGATGCACAAGTCGATCGAACGGCTGCACTTGGCGCTCCTCACCAGCTTCAGAGAGTGGGGCGGAACGGCGGTCGCGCCCGTCATCGCGATTGTCGACTGGCGCGACGTGCCGACGTGGAGCGAGTTCGAGCTGCTCGCCACGGCGTTCTCGGCGCAAGGCACTCCCACGATCGTCGCCGATCCGCGCGACCTGGAGGTCGCGAACGGCCGGCTCGTCGCCGCGGGGCGCGCCATCGACCTCGTCTACCGGCGGGTCCTCATCAACGACATCGTCGCGCGCCATGACGAGTGCCGGTTGCTCGTCGAAGCCTACGCGCGTCGTCTGGTGTGCGTGGCGAACACCTTCCGCTGCAAGGTTCCCCACAAGAAGGCGTTCTTCGCGGTCCTGACCGACGACCGGCACGCCGCGCTCTTCAACTCCGAAGAGCGTGACCTCATCCGCCGTCACGTGCCGTGGACCCGCCGCCTCGCCCAAGGGGACACCACGCGCGACGGCGCGAGGATCGACCTGCTGTCCTACGTACGGGCGCACCGCGAAGAGCTGGTCGTGAAACCCAGCGACGAGTACGGCGGCAGCGGTGTCACCCTGGGCTGGGAGACCAACGAGAAGGCTTGGGATCGAGCGCTCGAGCGCGCCGTGCGCGAGCCGGAGCGCGCCTGGATCGTGCAGGCGCGGATTCCGGTCCGCCGTGAGCGCTTCGCGGTGTGCGACGAGGACGGTGGGGTCGTCGAGCGCGAGATGCTCGTCGATTTTGCGCCGTATCTATTCCGCGGGCGGCTTGGGGGCTACCTGACGCGGCTGAGCGCCTCCGGTCTTGCGAACGTGACGTCGGGCGGAGGGCAAGTGCCGGCGTTCGTGATTGGGTGAGGCCGGGGTACAATCGATCAAGGATGACGGAATTCGGACCGGTCCTCCCCGAGCTGATGGAAGGGGCGCGTAACGCCATCGAGGTGTGTCTTGCCGTGCGGCCTGGTGAGCGCGTGGCGCTCGTCGCCGACGCCGCGAGCCGCGAGGTGAACGAGACGATCGCGCCGCTGCTCGACGCGCTGGCCGACGAGCCCGACGACACGCTGCTCTCGAGCATGCTGCACACG
>JBOGJB010000077.1:0-2405 GCA_050745085.1 Vicinamibacterales bacterium | reverse complement strand
CTATCTGACCGATGCCCTTCCGCGACTCCTTCGGCCCTCAGTCGGTCCGGGAGCATCCGCGGAATCCGCGAAATCGGTGGCCAACCTCGGCGCGCGCGAGCAGGCGATTCTCGTCTGGCTCGCGGATCGAGGCGCGTCGTTCTTCGGCGCGATCCACGACGCGGTCGGCGGCGGCTACCCCGGCGAAACCGTCGATGCGCTGTGGACGCTCGTCTGGCGAGGTTTGGTCACCAACGACACCTTCCACGCACTGCGCGCGTACACCCGGCCGCCCGAGAAGCGCGCGCGGAAATCCTCGACGGGCGGTCGCGCGTTCCGGAGCCGCCGGCTGGCGCCCCCCACCGCCGAGGGCCGATGGTCGCTCGTGGCCGCGCGTGTCCGGCATCCGGCCACGCCGACGGAATGGAGCGCCGCTGTCGCCGAACAGCTCCTCGCCCGCTACGGCGTCGTGACGCGCGAGGTCGCGGCCGCCGAGGACCTGCCGGGCGGATTCTCCGCCGTGTACGAGGTCTTCAAAGCGCTGGAGGACCGGGGGCGAATCCGCCGTGGCTACTTCGTCTCCGGCGTCGGCGCGATGCAGTTCGCCGAGCCCGCCGCGGTCGAGATGCTGCGGTCGCTGGCCAACGAGCCGGACGAGCCCGAGGTCGTGACGATCGCCGCCACCGATCCGGCGAATCCGTACGGAACGCTCCTGCGCTGGCCCGATCCCCGGCCGCAGGGCACGCAGATGACCGCAGATGCCCGCAGCCTTCGCGGGGCGACGCGCACGGTGGGAGCGACCGTCATCCTCGTCGATGGCGCCCTGGCTGCCTGGATTGGGCGCGGCGGCCGCCAGCTGCTGGTCTGGCTGCCGGACGATGAGCCGGCGAGATCCCGGGTCGGACGCTCGCTCGCGGCGCGCCTCGCGGATCTGGCGCGCGACGCGTCATTCGGCGGGCTGCTCATCGGTGAGGTCAACGGCGGACCGGCCGCCGATCATCCGCTCGGGGCCTTTCTTGTTGAAGCGGGTTTCGCACCTTCGGCACTCGGATTTCAACTAAGGCGACGCTGATAATGTCCAATGCCGAATGTCGAATGCCGAAACGGGCTGCACTCGAGGGGCGAAAGTCCCTTCCCAAAATGCCGCTCGTCCTGCTCGCCACGGTGGCGTCCCGTGTGATCAGATCTACTGACCGACGGCCCGCAGCTGACGTCGCTTCGTCATCGCTTTGCGAAGTTCTTCGTCGGTGATGTTCAGGTTCTGCTGGGTCTGCTTGATGTCGGCGTGACCGAGCATCAACTGGATGGTCCGGATGTCCACTCCATCGCTCAGGAGCCGACAGGCGCCCTCGTGACGGAGGTCGTGCCAGTCACGGCGTTCCGTAGGCATTAGGGCGCCGCAGCAGCCGGATCACCGCCTTGCGGTGATACTCGGTCACCTCGCAGATCTCATCAAGGAGCCGCCCCTTCTCGGCGCGCCGCGTGCGTCCGTAGCGCTCTCACATCCGTACCAGATACTCGCCAATCGCCTGTGGTCCCACTCGGGTTCCTCCCATCGCCACACTCCTGTGATGGGTAACCCGATTTCTCGCGCGACGATAGGTCGCTCGGTAACATCTAGCGCGGCGCGATACGCGGCCTAGCTCCACGTTGGCCGCAGGGTGTATCCTGCTCAGAGGCGTTGCATGACACTCACGGATCGCATCGAAATCAACCCGCGTGTGATGCTTGGGAAGCCTGTGATCCGCGGGACGCGGATCCCGGTTGAGTTGATCCTTCGCAAACTGAGTGAAGGCGCCTCCGAGGCGGACCTCCTCGATGCCTACCCGCGGCTTACTCGCGAGGACATCCAAGCGGCGATGCGCTACGCGGCCGACACACTCGCCCACGAAGAGGTTGTGTTCATCGGTAGAGGGTCGGACGAGCGCCGGGATTAGCCCGTGCGGTTCCTTGCCGACGAGAGCTGCGACTTCGCTGTCGTCACCGCTCTCCGCACCGCCGGCCACGACATCTCCGCAATCGCAGAAATGAATCCTGGCGCGGAGGACGAACTGGTCTTCGTGCGGGCCCGTTCTGAAGCGCGGGTGCTTCTGACTGAAGACAAAGACTTCGGTCTGCTCGCGTACGCGGGTGGACACGAGACGGCCGGAGTCGTCCTGATTCGTTTCCCCACAGGAGTCCGAAGCTCCCTCGGTCAAGCGATCGTGGACGTCGTTACCGAACTCGGCGATCGCATCGCCGGCGCGTTCGTGGTCGTCGAGCCAGGGCGCGCCCGCCTGTCGCGACCGAGGGTCGCAGAGTGACGATAGACGACTGACAAATGACCGACAATGGGTAGCGGCTGGGAGTGGTCCCGGGTCGTCTTGGGTGTCCGAAAACCTTAGGGAACCCGGGGCAGCGGCTCCACGCTGCCCCCGGTTGCCTCA
>JBOGJB010000076.1:0-3591 GCA_050745085.1 Vicinamibacterales bacterium | reverse complement strand
CATGTCGTGCTCGATGAACAGCACGGTGAGGTCCTGCGAAAGGCCCGCAATCACGGCGAACAGCTCGGCGCTCTCGTCCCGGGGCACTCCCGCCGCCGGCTCATCCAGCAGCAGCACGTTCGGCCTCGTCGCCAGCGCGAGCGCGATTTCGAGTAGCCGCTGTTGTCCGTAGGCGAGCTCGCGGGTCGAGACATAGCACACGGCGCCCAGCGTCAGAGACCGGAGAATGTCGTGGGCCTCGTCCACCTCTTCGCGATAGGCGGTCAGGCCCCGCCACCATCTCGGGGCGACACCGCGCCGCTCGCAGACCGCGAGGGTCACGGACTCGAGCGCGTTGAGATGGGGGAACAGGGTGTTGATCTGAAACGTGCGCGCGAGTCCGCGCTTGACGCGCTGTGCCGGCTCGAGCCGGGTGACGTCCTCTTCGCCGAGGAAGATCTGACCGGCGTCGGGCTGCAGCATTCCGGTCATCAGATTGATCAGCGTCGTCTTCCCGGCGCCGTTCGGGCCGATCAGTGCGTACCGCGCCCCTCGAGGCAGGACAAGTTCGATGTCCTTGGCCACGACGAGGGAGCCGAAGCTCTTGTCGAGGCGGCGCGTCGACAACACCGATGGGCTCACGACGCCGTGCCCCGCCGGGACGAGGTGAGATGCGCAAGCCCTCCCAGAACGCCGTTGGGCAGAAGCATCACGACGAGAACCAGGAGCGCGCCGATCCAGAAATACCAGTACTGTGGGTTGATGCCAGAGAATTGATCGCGCGCGACCATGAAGATGATCGCGCCGATCAGGCCGCCGTAGAGCCGGCCCGCGCCGCCGAGGACCAGGATGACGAGCAGCTCCGCCGATCGCTGAAACTCCAGCGTCCCGAGCGATACGGTTGCGGTCGTCTGCGCGAGCAGGGCGCCGGCGACGCCGGCGATGCCGGCGGCAATCGTATAGACCGTCCGGATATGGGACCGGCTCGGTGCTCCGATGGCGGGCATCCGGATGGGGTTCTCCCGGATTCCGCGCAACGACAGACCGAACGGCGAATTGATCAGTCGCCGTGTCACCAGGAATATCGAGAACAGAACGACGAGCGAGTAGGCATAGGCAGCGTAGCCGTAGAGATCGAACTTGAAGTGGCCGAACAGCGGCCACATGCGGACGCCCTGGAGGCCGTCGGCGCCGCCGGTCAGCCAGTGCGCGCTGTTGGCGGCCTCGTGGAGCAGCAGGCCCAATCCAAGCGTGATCATGATCAGCGCCAGGTGACGAACGCGAGCGATGATGAAGCTTGTGCCGTATCCAACCAGCGCCGCCACTGCTGACGCGACCGCGAGTCCGGAGACAGGCTCGCCCCAGCCGGCCTTCGAAATGAGGCCTGCGGCATAGGCACCGAGCCCGAAGAACGCGGCGTGTCCCAGCGAAACGATGCCCGCGTAACCGAGAATGAGGTCGAGCGACAACGCGAAGAGGGCCGTGATGGCGATCTGGCTCGCGAGCTGGAGATGTGATGGGAAGAGGAGGAACGGGAGCGGCGTGGCGAGCCAGAAGGCGACCTCGATGCGTCGCCACGCGCTTTGCGCTTCCAGGTATCGATGGGGGTCGGCGATCGCCTGGGCCGGGCTCGTCACCGCCTATCGTCTCCCGAACAGGCCAGCCGGCCGCCAGATCAGGAGGCCGACCATGACGAGGTAGATGAGGAAGGCGCCGAGCTCGGGAATGTAATACTTGCCGGCGACGTCGCTGACGCCGAGCAGGGTCGCGGCGGCGAACGAACCACCGATGGAGCCGAGTCCTCCGACCGAAACCACGATCAAGACGTAAACCAGATAGGTGAACGCGAATGCGGGATCGAGGCCGACGATCTCGATGGCGAGCGCCCCGCCGAGACCCGCGAGCCCGCTTCCCAGCGCGAAGGTGATCGCGAACGCCCCGTCGACATTGATGCCGAGCCCGCGCGCCATGCGTTGATTGTCCACGGCGGCGCGCACCTTCGCGCCGAAGCGCGTGTATTCGAGCGCGGCGACGAGGATGAGCGTGATCGCCAGCGCCGCGCCGATCAGGAAGAGTCGGTACACGGCGACATTGATGCCCATCACGGTGACGGAGCCGCGCAGATAGGACGGTGTCTGGATCGGCTGCTGGGTCGTGCCGTAGATATAGGCCGCCACCGCGACCGACATGAAGACGATGCCGATCGTCAGCAGGCACTGATCGAGATCGCTCCCGCGGTACAGGCGGCGGTACAGCGTGCGCTCGAGCGCGACGCTCACCACCGCCGCCGCCAGAAACGCCACCGGCAGCGTGGCGAGAAACGGCCACGCGAACCGCTGCATCAGCGTCACGGTGACGTAGCCGCCGAGCATGGCGAAGCTACAGTGCGCCAGGTTGACGAAGTTCATCATGCCCAGCGTCACGGATAGCCCCACCGACAGGAGGAAGAGCAGCATCCCGTACGCGAAGCCGTCGAACAGGACGCCGACGACGGGTCCAAGCATGGCAGAGCGCCCGCCGGCAACCGGGTGTCAGCCGAGGCGGTCGGTCACTTCTTCATGCGAGCCTTCACCGGATCCTTGACATCCTCCACCTTGTCGAACTCGACGTTGAGCAACTGGCCGCCGACTTTCTCCACCCGCCGGATGTAAACGGTCTGGATGATGTCGCGGGTCTCGGGGTCGATGGCGACCGGGCCGCGCGGGCTCTCCCACTTCATTCCCTTGGCGGCGACAATCAAGGATTCGGCGTCGGTCTTGCCTCCGGTCTTTTTCAGCGCCTCGTAGATGAGGTGCATGCCGTCATAGCCGCCGATGGAATAGATGTTCGGGTTGCGCCCGTACGCCTCGTTGAAGGCCTTCACGAATTCTCGGTTCAGCGCGGAGTCGTGGTTGTGGTCGTAGTGATAGACGGTGATGATGCCGAGCGAGGCGTCGCCCATGCTTTTCCGCGCCTCGTCTTCGGTCAGCTCGCCCATCCCGAGGACCCGGGTCCTCTTGGGGTCGATGCCGCGCTCGGCCAGCGCCTTGCCGATCACGGCCGGCTGCACACCGCCGGGCACCCAGATGTAGATCGCTTCCGGGTTCAGGTCCTTGGCGCGCTGGATGAAGGCCGAGAAGTCGGGATTCGCCACCGGGAACCGCACCGACCCGATGATCTCGCCGCCGGCTTCCTTGAACGCGCGATGGAACGCGCCTTCGGCGTCATGGGCCGGGCCGAAGTCGGACACCATCGAATAGACCTTCCGGATGCCGCTCTTGTAGGCCCAGGATCCAAAGGATTCGTTCAATTGCGGCGTCGTGAGCGAGGTGCGCACCATATACGGCGACTTGGTCGTGATGATCGACGTCGCGGCGTTCATGACCACCATGAACTTCTTCGCCTCCGCCGAGACGTCGCCCGCGGCGAGCGTGTTGGGCGTGAGTACGAAGCCGGCGAGGATGTCCACCTGGTCGCGGACGATCAGCTCTTGCGCGAGCCGCTTGGCGACATCGGGGGCGACGCCGCCGCTATCCTTGCGAATGAGCTCGATCTTCCGGCCGGCGACGGTGTCGCCCTTCTGCTTCATGTAGAGCTTGATGCCGTTGTCGATCTGCGTGGCGGTGTCGGCGA
>JBOGJB010000075.1:0-17812 GCA_050745085.1 Vicinamibacterales bacterium | reverse complement strand
GGACTGGATGCCGATCGCGCTCGACGCGAAGGCCGCCGATCCGGCGGATCCGGCGATCGAAGCGGTGCTCGTCGAGGCGGCGCAAATGGCGCGCGAGCGCGCGCACGCGCCGTTCTCGAGGTTCAAGGTCGGCGCGGCGCTCGAGACCGCCGCCGGCGACATCATCACCGGCTGCAACGTCGAGAACGCGACCTATGGCCTCACCATGTGCGCCGAGCGCGTCGCGATCTTCAAGGCGGTCTCCGAGGGCCACCGGGCGTTCACCCGCGTCGTCGTCATCGCCGACACCGAGGCGCCGACGCCGCCGTGCGGCGCCTGCCGCCAGCTCTTGTGGGAGTTCTGCGGCGACGTCGACGTCGTCCTCGCCAATCTCGACGGCGTCACAGGACGGTGTAAGCTCGCCTCGCTCCTTCCGTTGCCTTTTGACGCTCGGCTTCTGGAGTAAAGCCAGCATTGCCGAATTGCCAATTCCCAATTTGGCAATATCATGATCCATTGAATGCTTCCCACGATTGACTGGCAGGATGACGTCGTCATCATGGTGGACCAGCGGAAGCTCCCATCGCAGGAGCTGTACGTGCGCTGCCGCACGCCGCAGGAGGTGGCCAAGGCGATCAGGACCATGGTGATCCGCGGCGCGCCGGCAATCGGGGTCGCCGCGGCGATGGGGATCGCGCTCGGCGTGAAGCGCACCAAGGCGAAGGGCACCCCGCAGCTCGCCGTCGAGTTCCAGAAGATCTGCACGCTGATGGCCGCGACGCGGCCGACCGCGGTCAACCTGTTCTGGGCGATCGATCGGATGAAGAAGACGTTCGCCGAGGGCGCGCAGTCGGGGGAGTCGCCCGACGAGATCGGCGAGCGGCTCGAGGCCGAGGCGCGGCGCATCCACGACGAGGACGTGGCGAACTGCCGGGCGATGGGCCAGCACGGCGCGACGGTCGTACCGGACGGCGCGCGCGTCCTCACGCACTGCAACGCCGGAGCGCTCGCGACCGCCGGCTACGGCTCGGCGCTCGGCGTCCTGCGCGCGGCGGTCGAGCACGGGAAACGGATCGCGGTGTTCGCCGATGAGACGCGCCCGTTCCTCCAGGGCGCGCGCCTGACGGCGTGGGAGCTGGTGCGCGAGGGGATCGAGACCACGGTGATCACCGAGAGCATGGCCGGGCCGCTCATGCGCGATCGCGAGATCGACCTCGTGATCGTCGGCGCCGACCGGATCGCCGCGAACGGCGACGTCGCAAACAAGATCGGCACCTACACCGTCGCGGTCCTGGCGCGCGAGCACGACATCCCGTTCTACGTCGCAGCCCCCGTCTCGACGATCGACATCTCGACTCCCGACGGCGGGCACATCCCGATCGAGGAGCGGGACCAGCGCGAAGTCAGTCACTTCGGCGCGTCGCGCGTCACGCCCGAGGGAGCGCGGATCCGCAACCCCGCGTTTGACGTCACCCCCCACCGCTATATCACCGGCATCATCACCGAGCGCGGGATCTGCCATCCGCCGTACCCGGAGTCGCTGCGGCGCGTCGTGCAGCAAGCCGTAACGCCGCCCCGGTCCGCCTGACGGTCCGATGGTGATCCTCGGAATCGAGACCTCCTGCGATGAAACGGCCGCCGCTCTCGTCGCGGAGACGGCGGACCCGGCGCGCCCATGGGCGATCCGCTCGAGCGTGATTGCGTCGCAGACGGAGATCCATCGCGAGTGGGGAGGCGTCGTCCCGGAGCTGGCCTCGCGCCAGCATGTCCGCGACATCTGCGGCGTCGTCGAGCGCGCGCTGGAGCAGGCGGGCGCGGGCTGGCGCGACTTGGGCGCGATCGCGGTCACGCAGGGGCCGGGCCTCGTCGGATCGCTCCTCGTCGGCGTCAGTTTCGGCAAGTCGGTCGCCGCCTCGCTCGGTGTCCCGCTCGTCGGCGTTCATCACCTGGCCGGGCACATCGAATCGCTCTTCCTCCACAACGGGCCGCTCCCGCTGCCCTCGGCCGTGCTGGTCGTCTCGGGCGGCCACACGAGTCTCTACCACGTGCCGAAAGAGGGGGACTACCAGCTCATCGGCCGCACCCGAGATGACGCGGCGGGGGAGGCGTACGACAAGGTCGCGAAATTGCTCGGCCTCGGCTACCCGGGCGGGCCGATCGTGGATCGGATCGCCAAACAGGGGAACGATCGCGCGGTCGATCTGCCCGTCACCCGAATGACGCACGCCGATCGCAACCGATCGGCGCCCACGGCGCCGAAAGGGATGTTTCCGCCGTCAATGGCGCACCGCACTGACTTCAGCTTCAGCGGGTTGAAGACGGCGGTCGTGCGGGAGGTGCAGTCACGCGGGGGCGCGGCGGCGCTCTCCGAGCGCGACGTCGCCGATCTTTGCGCCAGCTTCCAGCGGGTCGTCGTGACGACGCTCCTCGATCGGACCTTCGGCGCGGCCGAATGGCTGCGAGCCGCGAGCGTCGGGATCGCGGGCGGCGTCTCGGCGAACAGCCGGCTGCGCGCCGACTCCGCGGCCCGCGGCGAACGAGCTGGCGTTCCGGTCTTCCTCCCGAGTCTGATGCTCTCGACCGACAACGCCGCGATGATCGCGGCCGCCGGGCTCCGCAAGCTTCGCGCGGGACACACGTCGCCGCTCGACATTAATGCTGAACCGAGTCTGTCACTCTGATACAACGGTTCAACGTGCAGGGTTCAGGGTTCAAGGTGTCGTCCTTGAACCTCCAACCCAGAACCACACCTTGAACCCTGAACGCTGAACCCAGAACCGAATGAAGATCAGTACAGAGTATTTGTGGTTTAACACCAAAAGTCGTCGCGAGATGGTACGGATCACCGACGAGGTCGCCGCCATCGTGAAGAAGAGCGGCGTCACGGAAGGGATGGCGCTCGTCTCCGCAATGCACATCACCGCGGGCGTCTACGTCAACGACTGGGAGGACGGGCTGATCCAGGATTTCGCGGCGTGGCTCGAGGAGCTGGCGCCCGCGAAGCCGAACTACAAGCATCATCAGACCGGCGAGGACAACGCCGACGCGCACCTGAAACGCACCATCATGGGACATCAGGTAATGGTGCCGATCACGAAGGGCGCGCTTGACCTCGGCCCCTGGGAGCAGATCTTTTATGCCGAGTTCGACGGGCGGAGGAAGAAGCGGGTCATTGTCAAGATCATGGGAGAGTGATGGACTCGCGCAGCTATCCCGAGCGTCCGATTGTCGGCGTGGGCGCCGTCGTCATCGTGGACGGCAAGGTCGTGCTGATCAAGCGCCGGTACGAGCCGCTGGCGGGGCAGTGGAGCCTGCCGGGCGGCACGCTCGAGGTGGGCGAGACGCTCGAGACGGGCGCCGCACGCGAGATCCTCGAGGAGACGGGGCTCGTCGTGGAGGTGGGCCCCGTGATCGAAGTCTTCGACCGGATCCTGGTGGATCCCGATCAGAAGGTCCGGTACCACTTCGTGCTGATTGACTACCTGTGCCGCCCGACCGGCGGGCGGCTGCAGCACGGCTCTGATGTTGACGATGTCGCGCTCGCCGACCCGTCGGCCCTGGAGCGGTACGCGTTGACGGTGAAGGCGACGGCGATTATCCGCCGGGCGCTGGCGATGGCGGCGTCAGCCGTGCCCGAAGCGTAGCCGCAGATGAACACAGATGCACGCAGATGAACGTCAGTCCCAGACCGGCCAGTGATGGCTGGCCATGTAGGTATACAGCTCCCTGTATGCGGGCCGTTCGACCTTGAGCGTATCGATGAGCAGCTGGACGAACTGCCGGTCGCCGCGCAGCTCGGGGAACAGCTCGCCGAGGCGCACCTTGAAGGTGGTGAACGTCGGGTGGCGGTGCTTCGGTGCCCGGCTCAGCTCAACCAGCTCGTCGAGGAAACGATAGAGCGCCTGTTCTTTCGTTTCATTTGCACCATAGTACTCGAGAAGGCTGGAGAGCGGCCTCGTCGTCGACAGCAGGCGGAGCAGCAAATCCTGCACCGCCTTCAGCTCTTGAATCTGCGCCTCGATCTCGGCCAGTCGAACCATCACGTCAGCGTCGGACACGGGTGCTCCTTATGGAACTGCGGCGGATTATACCGTCGCGCGAGTACTCCCGCAGTGGCTTCATTGCGCCTTTGGTCTGTCCTTGAGCATGCCGGGCGAGCTCCAGTTCACGACGAAGTACGTGGCCGGAGCGCTGCTGACGTTGCGCACCGTGTGCGGCTGATTGGAAGCGTTGAAGATAATCGATCCGGTGGAGACCGGCGTCCACGTGCCGTTGGCGAACGCCTCGACCGAGCCCTCCTTCACGATGATCAACTCTTCGTTCGGATGTTGATGCGGCGGATGAGGCGACTGACCGGGATCGAGCGTGGTCACATGAAACTCGAGCTCGTCGAGCGTCGCGGTCGGCGACCGGAAGAACCTGCGTACGGCGCCCACCTTCGTCGGCGTGGGTGACACCGATTCCCACTGGAAGATCGCCGATTTCATCAGCGGATTCTCTGCCTGCCGGGCGGCGGCGAACCCCGCACCGGCGCCCGTCAAGAGCGCGGCGATCGCTCCAACCGTGAAACCTCGAACTGTGATCATGGCTGGCCCTCCAAGTCGGCCCACGCGGCGGTATTGTACGTCGCCCTGAGAATCGGCAGGCCCCTGGCGTGACAGCGGGGTGTGAGTGTGCTGGGGCGCCGTCTGGATCCCGAGCACAGCGTGGGGGGAGTGTGAAGGGCTGTTGAAGGGCTGTGGCTTGATCCGATTCTGCCCCGGGTAGTTTTTTCTCGGTTCTGGAGTAGGATCGCGACGCTCCATGCAGCCACCCGGCCCCACGACGGCCCCGCCGCTGCTCACCCTCGACGTCGTGCAGACGGTGGCGCTGGGCGGGGTCGCGCTCTTCCTCGGTTACCGCATCAAGAAGGCGATACCGGCGCTCGCGCGCTACAACATTCCTGCCGCCGTGGTTGGCGGCATGGTCGTCGCGCTCCTGACGCTCGCAGCCTGGGCCCGCGGCGTCACGCTCCTCGGCTTCGAGACCTCGATCCGGCAGCCGCTGCAGATCGCCTTCTTCACAACGATCGGGTTCGGCGCGAGCCTGTCGCTCCTGCGGATCGGCGGGCCGCTCGTCGCCTTCTTCTTCATGCTGTCGACGATTGCCGCCATCCTTCAGAACGTTGTCGGCGTCGGCATCGCGCGGCTGCTCGGCGAGGCGCCGCTCCTGGGCGTGCTCGCCGGCTCGGTGACGCTGACGGGAGGCCCCGCGACCGGCCTCGCGTTCGCGCCGCTCTTCGAGCGCGCGGGCGTCGCTGGCGCCGAGACGATCGCCGTCGCCGCGGCGATGATGGGGATCGTGGCGGGCGGCCTCATCGGCGGGCCGATCGCGACCGCGCTCATCAAGCGGCACAAGCTGCGAACGAGACGGCCGAGCGCGATCGGTGCGGCCGACGTCCCGGGTCGCGCCGAGGCGGTTGTCGAGGCGGTCGCGGGGGAGCCGGCGGTGCCCACGCCGAAAGGGGAGGATGTCGAGGCCTACGCGCTCCTGAAGAACCTCGTCGCGATCATGGTCGCGATGGCGCTCGGCGCGTGGGTGAGCCTGTGGCTGAACGGCGCGTCGTTCACGCTGCCGGGGATCGGCACGCGACAGCTGACGCTGCCCGCCTACATCGGCGCGATGCTGGTCGCCGCGGCGATCCGCAACCTCGACGACGTCACAAAGGTGATCGGCCTCTCGCAGCGCACGCTCGATGACCTCGGCACGGTCTCGCTCGCGCTCTTCATCGCGGTCTCGCTGATGACGCTGCAGCTCTGGCAGCTCGCCGGCCTGGCGCTGCCGCTGACGATCATCCTGCTCGCGCAGGTCGCGCTCATCGTCGTGCTGTGCCTCTGGCCGATTTACCGGCTCATGGGACGCGACTACGATGCGGCCGTGATCTCGGGCGGTTTCTGCGGCTTCATGCTGGGGACGACGGCGAACGCGATGGCGAACATGGAAACGCTCGTCGAGCGGTACGGCCCGTCGCCGAAGGCGTTTCTCATCGTCCCGATGGTCGGCGCGTTCTTCATCGATTTCACGAATGCCATTATCATTTCGTTCTTTCTGACGCTGTGGGGAGCCTAGATATCGGCGATGGGCGATTTATCGCGCGACGACGCCTGGGCGTTGATGACGGAATACACGAAGAGCGAGAGCCTGCGGAAGCACATGCTCGCGGTCGAGGCGGCGGTGCGCGGCTACGCGCGCAAGTTCGGCGCGGACGAAGAGGACTGGGGGGTCGTCGCGCTGCTGCACGATTTCGACTACGAACGGTGGCCGTCGCAGGAGGACCATCCGTTTCGCGGCACCGAGATCCTTCGCGAGCGAGGCTACCCCGAGTGGGTGATCCGCGCCATTCTGTCGCACGCGGACTACTCCGGCGTGCCGCGCGAGTCGGCGCTCGAGAAGACGCTCTTCGCGTGCGACGAGATGGCGGGCTTCGTCACGGCGGCGTCGCTCGTGCGGCCGTCGAAGAGCGTGCTCGACCTCGAAGCCACATCCGTCGTCAAGCGGATGAAGGACAGGGCGTTCGCGAAAAACGTCAGTCGCGACGACCTGCGGAAGGGGGCGCAGGTAATGGGCCTGCCGCTCGAGGAGCACATCGCGAACGTGATTACGTTTATGCGCGAGCGCGCGGACGCGCTCGGCCTGCGCGGAACTCTGTGATTCTGCGGCCGTATTCAGCTACATGTAGGGACTGGGGCCCTAGTCCCTTCGGACTTGGAGCATGCCTGACTCGGTAGTGACCCTCGATAACGTCACCGTCACCTACGGGAAGAACCCCGCGCTGCGCGACGTGAGCGCCGAGTTCGGCTCCGGGGCGGTCGGGCTGCTCGGGCCGAACGGCGCGGGCAAGAGCACGATGCTCAAGGCGCTGCTCGGCTTCGTGAAGCCGGATCGCGGGCGGATGCAGGTGCTCGGGCTCGACGTCGCCGCGAAGCCGCTCGAGATCCGGGGGCGGCTCGGCTACATGCCGGAGACCGACGCGCACATCCCGGGCATGAACGCCGTCACCTTCGTCGCATACTGCGGGCAGCTCGCGGGGCTGCCGTTCTCCGACGCGATGCAGCGCGCGCACGAGGTGCTCTACTACGTCGGCCTCGGCGAGGCGCGCTATCGCAACCTCGAAACGTACTCGACCGGCATGAAGCAGCGCATCAAGCTCGCCCAGGCGCTCGTGCACGATCCCGACCTGCTGTTCCTCGACGAACCGACCAACGGCATGGACCCGAAGGGGCGCGACGAGATGCTCGAGCTGATTCGCGACCTCGGGCACAACAAGCGCGTCAACCTGATCCTCTCGTCGCACCTGCTGCCCGACGTCGAGTTCACCTGCGACCGCGTCGTCGTGATGGACAAGGGGACCGTCGTCGCGCAGGGGCCGATTGGCGAGCTGAAAGGGCCGGGCGGCCGCGTGTTCGAGGTCCGGGTGAAGGGCCAACTGGACGCCTTTATCGCGGCGCTTCGGGAGGCGGGCATGGACTGCCACAGCACCGATGAGGATGTCATGCGGGTGTTCGTGCCGGCCGACCGTCCGCACGGGCGGGAAACCGACCAGCAGGCGATTTTCGCCGTCGCGGCGCGCCAGCGCGTACAGGTCCGCCACCTCCGGCCGAGCGTGCCGACGCTCGAGGACGTGTTCGCCAAAGCGGTGGGCGAGGGCTAAGTGCCGATTCACGATCAGAGCTATCGCCGGTACGCCGGGTCGAAGGAGGCCCCGGGGCGCGCGTGGGCCGTGATCGCCTGGGCGGGCATCAAGACCATGATCGGCAGGCGGATGTTTCTGGGCCTCCTGTTCGTCGCGTGGATCCCATTCATCTACTACGCCGTCAGGATTTACCTGGCGGCCAACTTCCCGCAGTTCCAGGCGATCGCGCTCACGCGGGAGGACTTCCGCGGGTTCCTCGATTCCCAGGGAGTGTTTATCTTCTTCGTGACGATCTGGGCCGGCGCCGGATTGATCGCGAACGACCGTCGCGCCAACGCGCTGCAGATCTACCTGTCGAAGCCGCTGATGCGGGCGGAGTACATCGCCGGCAAGTTTACGGTGCTGGCCGCCTTCCTGCTGCTCATGACCTGGATTCCGGGAGTGCTGCTGCTGGTGCTGCAGATTCTCTTCGCTGGCAGCTTCGCGTTCGCGCGGCAGAACGTGTTCCTGTTCCCGGCCATCACTGTCGCGTCGTTCCTGCAGGTGATCGTCGCGTCGTTCGCGATGCTCGCGCTGTCGTCGCTCTCGAAGAGCAGCCGCTACGTGGGTATTCTCTATGCCGGCACGATGTTCTTCAGTGAGGCGGTGTTCGCCGCGCTGCGGCTGATCCTCGGCGGGACCGCCGCGTCCTGGATTTCGTTCCCGGCGAACCTCGCGCAGGTCATCGACGTGATCTTCCGGCTCAAGCCTCGCTACGAGACGCCGTGGATCGTCTCGCTCCTCGCGCTCGTCGGTCTGGTCGTCGTCGCCGTCTCGGTGCTCGAGCGCCGCGTGCGCGGCGTGGAGGTGGTGACGTGAGCGCGCCGATCGTCACCA
Organism: Vicinamibacterales bacterium; assembly: GCA_050745085.1. Classification (GTDB taxonomy): domain Bacteria; phylum Acidobacteriota; class Vicinamibacteria; order Vicinamibacterales; family 2-12-FULL-66-21; genus DATAEE01. Next base: position 9,285 of record JBOGJB010000075.1, on the reverse strand, counting down.
CGGACAAGATCTCGAAGTGGTACGGCCAGGTGATCGGCATCAACGACGTCACCGTATCGGTCCCCGCGGGCATCACCGGCCTGCTGGGGCCGAACGGCGCCGGCAAGTCCACGTTCATGAAGTTGATCACGGGTCAGCTCAGGCCGAGCAAAGGGACCGTGCAGGTGCTCGGCCAGCCGATCTGGGGCAACCCGGGGCTTTACACGCGCATCGGCTTCTGCCCGGAGCAGGACGCTTTTTACGACCGGATGACCGGTCTGGAGTGGGTCACCGCGCTCGTCCGGCTGAACGGCCTGAGCGATCGTGCCGCCACCGAAGCCGCCCGGCGCGCGCTCGGCGCCGTGGAGCTGATCGACGCCGCCGACAAGAAGATCGGCGCCTACAGCAAGGGCATGCGCCAGCGCGTCAAGCTGGCGCAGGCGATCGTCCACGACCCGGAGCTGCTCATCCTCGACGAGCCGCTCGGCGGCATGGACCCGCTGATGCGGCGCAAGACGATCCGCCTCGTCCGCGAGTGGGCCCGCGCCGGCCGGAGCGTGCTCGTCTCGAGTCACATCCTTCACGAGATCGAGTCGATGACCTCGAACATCCTTCTCATCAACAACGGCCGGATCCTGGCCGAGGGGGACGTCCACCACATCCGCGATCTGATCGACGAGCATCCGCACACCGTGTTCGTCCGCGGCGCCGACCCGCGCGGCCTCGCGCGCCAGTTCCTGATGCGCGACGACGTGCTGAGCCTGCGGTTCGAGGAAGGCGCGGTCGTCGTCGAAACCGCGAAGCCGGACGATTTCTACGCGCGGCTGACCGAGATGGCGGCCTCGGGCGAGCACGGTGGCATCGACGAGGTCACCTCACCCGACGACAACCTCCAGGCCGTGTTCCGCTACCTGGTGAAACAATGACGGACGCCACAGCCGCCGCTCGCCCACCGCGATCCTCGGCCCCGGGCATGCTGTCTTCCGCCGCCCGGATCTTCGACCTCTCGGTCAGCGAGATGCTCTGGTCTAAACGCACGATCTTCATGGCGCTCGTCGTCGGCGGGCCGGTGCTGATAGCGGTCGTGATCCGGTTCCTTGTCTGGCTGGGCGCGCCGGTGGGTCAGATGGATGGCGTGCGGATGACCGGGCCAGGCATGTTCGGCCTGATGATCTGGGTCTTCTACCTGCGCTTCACCATCCCGGTACTCGGCGTGTTCTACGGCACGGCGCTCATCGCCGACGAGGTCGAGGACAAGACGATCACATACCTGTTCACGCGGCCGATCCGCCGCGGCGCGGTCCTGCTCGGCAAGTACCTCGCCTATCTGGCGGTCACCGGGTTCGTCGTCCTGCCGTCGGTCGTGCTGGTCTACGTGCTGATTGCGCCGATCGGCTCGAACCTCGGCGAGTCGTTCCTGCCGGTCCTCAAGGACCTCGCGCTGCTCGCGCTCGGGCTGGCGGTGTACGGCGCGGTCTTCGCGTTCGTGGGCGCGCAGTTCAAGCGGCCGCTGCTCATCGGGCTGGTCTTCATCTTCGGGTGGGAGCAGGCGGCGCTCGCCTTCCCCGGCTACCTCAAGAAGTTCACGGTCGCCTATTACCTTCAGTCGCTGGTGCCCCACGCCATGCCGCAGGACGGCGCGCTCAGCCTGGTCCAGCAGATCTTCAGGGACTCGCCCTCGCTCACGACCAGCTTCGGCTGGCTCTTCCTGATTTGGCTGGGGTTTCTGGCCTTTGCGGTCCGAGCGGTCGAGCGCCGGGAGTACGTCCTCGAACAGTAGAGCCGCCAAATGTCCGCGTTCGAACAGGTTAAGTCCGTTTTTGGGAACTTTTCACGGGCGTCATCTGTATAATCCTTCAGGGGAGCACTTTCGATGAACAGACGGACCCGCTATTTCATGACCGGGGCGGCCGCGCTCATGGTAATAGGGCTCGGCGCCGGGCTGGTGGCCTACTACAACGGCGGCTTTCCCGCCCTCGGCGCGTCGCCGACGAGCGGCCCGGCCGAGCTGAGCTTCGTGCCGGCCGAGGCGTCGGTCGTCGCCTACGCGAACGTTCGGGATGTCATGAATTCGGAGTTCCGGCAGCGCATGAAGAGCGCAATGCCGCACGAGACCGAGGCGCACAACGAGTTCCAGCAGAAAACCGGCATCAACATCGAGACCGACGTCGACTACGTCGTCGCCTGGATGGGCCCCGAGGGAACCGAGGCGAGCGGCTTGGTGCTCGTGCGGGGGACGGGGACCTTCGACCATGGCCGGCTCGAGGCGCTCGCCACCGAGCACGGCGGCCGGGTCACAGAGTATCGTGGAAAGCAGATGGTCGTCGGGCCGATCGGGGACCAGATTCACGTTGAGGCGGACGAGAACGAGACCGCCCCGCACCGCCACAGCGGGCGGCATCAGGGCGCGATATCGTTCCTCGACGACGGCCTGGTCGCGATCGGCGAGGAGTCGGCGATCAAGCGCGCGATCGACGCGCAGGCGGACGGCAAGAACATCATCGGCAGCGACGAGATGATGAAGCTCGTCGGGGATATTGAGACGGGCAGCAACGTCTGGGCGGTCGGCCGGCTTGACGCGCTCCGCCAGCGGCAGCACCTGCCCGAGCCGGTCAAGAATCAGCTGTCGAGCGTGAAGTGGTTCGCCGCGACAGGTCGCGTCAACGGCGGCGTCTCCGGTACCATCCGCGCCGAGGCGCGTGACGAGCAGGCGGCCGAGAACCTCCGCGACGTCGTTCGCGGGTTCCTCGCGCTCGCGCGCCTGCAGGCCGGCAGCGATCAGAAGTACGCCGGCCTGGTGCAATCGCTGCAGCTCACCGGCTCCGGCACAACCGTCGCGCTGTCGTTCGCCGTGCCGGCCGAGATTCTCGACCTCGTCGCGCCCCGCCATCGGCGCGGTGACGCGCCCGAGCCGCCGGCGCCCCCCCAGCCGCCGCAGCCACCGCAGAACTGAGTCCGGCTGCGGCCGGACCAGAGGCTCGGCCAACAGCCGGGCCTTTTTTCTTGGCCGGACCAATCGCCGGATTGATTGTGGGTTGCAGGTAAGATGGGCGCCATGAAGGGCGCCATTCTTCTCTCGGTGTCGTTCTGTCTCGTCCTGACCGCACGGCAGCCCGCGTACACGCAATCAATGCCAGGGCTGGATCCGAGAATCCAGAAGATCCTCGCGTCGATCTCCGAGCAGCGGATGGCGGAGCTCGTCAAAAAGCTGCAGAGCTTCGAGACACGGCACACGCTGTCGTCCGCGGACTCGACGACCCGGGGCATCGGCGCCGCCCGGCAATGGATCCTCGACGAGATGACGCGCTCGAGCCCGCGGCTCCAGGTCAGCTTCGACACGTACGTCGTGCCGAAGCAGGGGCAGCGCATCCCGCGCGACGTGGAGCTGCGCAACGTGATGGCCATCCTCCCTGGCAAGTCGCCGCGCCGGATTTACGTGAGCGGTCACTACGACTCGTTGGCGCGCCGGCCGACCCAGCAGACGACCAGGTCGACAGCTGACGCGAGCTCAAACGGCCAGACGGCCGGTCAATCGCAGTTCGACTGGACCGCGGCCGACAACTTCGCTCCGGGCGCCAACGACGATGGCAGCGGGACGGTGTTGACGATGGAGCTCGCGCGCGTGTTCGCGGAGAGCGGGATCGAGTTCGACGCGACGCTCGTGTTCATCGCGCTGGCAGGAGAAGAAGAGGGGCTCATCGGCGCGAAGGCGCACGCGCAGAAGGCCGAGGCGGACAAGCTCCGCATCGACGCTGTCTTCAACAACGACATCGTTGGCAACCCGGCGGGCGGCACCGGGATCGTCGACGCGGAAACCGTCCGCGTGTTCTCGGAAGGGCCGGAGGACTCGCGTTCGCGCCAGCTCGCGCGGTTCATCCGGCGCGCGGCGGCGCGCTACGTCCCGTCGCACCAGGTGAAGCTCATTGCCCGGCACGACCGGTTCGGCCGTGGCGGCGACCACACGGCGTTCAACCAGCACGGGTACGCGGCGGTCCGTTTCACCGAGTCGAACGAGAACTACGCGCGCCAGCACACGGTCGCGGACACGTTCGACGGCGTGTCGCCGCCGTACCTCGCCCGCAACGCGCGGGTGAACGCCGCCGGCGTGGCGGTCCTGGCGCTCGCCCCGCCGGCGCCGGGCGTGATCGACGAGCGCGGACGGCCGACGCTCGACCGCCGGCCGTCGGGCTACGACGCAAGGCTCCGCTGGCAGGCGTCGCCGGGGGCCGCCGGCTATCGCGTGAGCTGGCGCGAGGCCTGGACGCCGGACTGGCAGCACGAGGTCGAGGTGGGGACCGTCACCGAGTTCGTGCTCAAGGAGGTGTCGATCGACGACTACGTGTTCGGCGTCGCGGCGATCGGGCCGGGCGGGCATGACAGCCTGGTCTCGGCGTACGTCAACCCGCCGCGCGCGGAGCAGACGGTGATCGTCAAGAACTGATCATTGCCGGATTGGGTCTAGCGCTTGCGCTGCGACTTGAGCGAGTCGATGAATTCGGTGATGGCCTCTCGTACGTGCTCGGGCGGGTCGATGAACTCGACGCCGGTACGGTAGCCAACCCGCTCCTCTTCGAGATCGCCGATGTGGCAGTGCGCGATCCGGCCCTTGACGACCACCGACTGGTCGCCGAGGGTCAGGCGGAAGTCGTGCAGCGAGTCAAGCTGGAGCGGAAACGCCGTTTCGATCTGCGCGCCGCCTCTGCTGATGTCCAGGATCGTCATCGCCTGGAACACCATCACCTCGCCCCGCAGCGCCCCGAGGATCGGAACCCGTTCGCGCTCGTCCGACAGCGACTCGGGTGTCGCCCCGGGCAGCGACGGGGACTGCCTGCTGACTGGCGCCTCGGTCTGCTTCTTGGGGCGGGCCTCCCGCCGCTTTTTCATGGAATGCGCGGATTTTAGCACGATTTGCGCGGTTCTCCCCCTGTACGGCACTCTAAGACGTCATGCCGACCACGACGAAGACGACCACCTACTACAACTACATCGACGGTGAGTGGGCCCCGTCGACCTCGGGGGAGGTCTTCGAGAATCGCAATCCAGCCGACACGGACGACCTCATCGGCGTGTTCCAGAAGTCCACCCGGCAGGACGTCGAGTGCGCGGTCGACGCCGCGCGACGCGCCTACGAGCGCTGGCGGCTGGTGCCGGCGCCGCGCCGCGCCGAAATCGTTTTTCGCGCCGCGCAGATCCTCGTCGCGCGCAAGGAGGACTTCGCCCGCGAGATGACTCGCGAGATGGGCAAGGTCCTCAAGGAGACACGCGGCGACGTCCAGGAAGCGATCGACATGTCGTTCTTCTACGCCGGCGAAGGGCGCCGGATGTACGGCCAGACGACGCCGTCGGAGCTGCCGAGCAAGTTTGCGATGTCGGTGCGCCAGCCGATCGGCGTCTCCGGGGTCATCACCCCGTGGAACTTCCCGATGGCGATCCCGTCGTGGAAGATCATCCCCGCGATCGTCTGCGGCAACACCGTCGTCTTCAAGCCGGCCTCGTTGACGCCCCTCTCGGCCCTGAACTTCGTCAAGGTCCTGGCGGAAGCGGGCCTGCCGAAGGGGATCGTCAACATCGTGACCGGCGGCGGCGAGGAGGTCGGCGATCCGATCCTCGACAGCCCGCACGTGCGCGTCGTGTCGTTCACCGGCTCGACCGACGTGGGCCGCACCGTCAACGAGCGCTGCGCCCCCTACTTTAAGAAAGTCCACCTCGAGATGGGGGGCAAGAACGTCATCATGATCATGGATGACGCAAACCTCGAGCTGGCGGTGGACGGTTGCCTCTGGGGCGGCTTCGGTACGACCGGCCAGCGCTGCACTGCCGCGAGCCGCGTCGTGGTCCACGAGAAGGTCTACCGGAGATTCTTGGACGAGTTCACGGCGCGGGCGCAGGCGCTCGCCGTCGGCGACGGGCTTCGCGACGATGTCGACATGGGGCCGTCGGTGAACGACGCGCAGCTGAAGACCGTCGCGAAATACGTCGGGATCGGCAAAGACGAGGGAGCGAGGCTCGTGACGGGCGGCCGCGTGCTCGACTCCGGCACGTACGCGAAGGGGTACTTTCACCAGCCGACGATCTTCGCCGACGTCCATCCGCGGATGCGCATCGCGCGCGAGGAGATCTTCGGTCCCGTCGTCTCGGTGATCTCCTGCCGCTCGCTCGAAGAGGCGATCGAGATCGGCAACGGCGTCGAGTACGGGCTGTCGGCGTCGATCTACACGCAGGATGTCAACCGCGCGTTCACCGCGATGCGCGACCTCGACACCGGCATCTTCTACGTCAATGCCCCCACGATCGGCGCGGAGGTACATCTGCCGTTCGGCGGCACGAAGAACACGGGCAACGGCCACCGCGAGTCCGGCCTGGCCGCGCTCGACCTGTTCTCCGAGTGGAAGTCCGTCTACGTGGATTTCAGCGGCAAGCTCCAGCGCGCTCAGATCGACATTGACGATGTCTAGACGTCAGTTCTTAGTGCGTAGTTCCTGGTGCCTAGTCTGACTTCGCTCGCGACTGTCTTTGCTGCACACGCGCGAACGCGAGAGCGACGTCACGATACGAACTTGGAGCGAAGACTGTTGCGAGGGCCGTCAAACGAAGCACTAAGGACCAGGAACTACGAACTGTCGTGTTGTGTTACAGTTTGTAAAGCTCCCTAACAGTCCAAGTACAGAGTGTCCTGGCTGACCCTCGGGCTCGGGTACGCGTTGCTGTACGCCATCGGCGGCTGGCTGCTGACCGGCTACCCGGCCGCGCTGCGCTGGTACGGGTCGATCGGCGTTCTCATTCCGGCGCTCCTCATCGTCCAGCGGATCGTCCGCCGCCGCCGCGACTGGGTCGGGGCGCAGTGGCTGTTCTGGGCGACGATCGGCACGGGCTTCGTCCTGTGGATCGTCGGTCATCTCGGCTGGGCGGCGCAGCAGCTCATCGCAGCTCAAGCGCCCGTCTGGCTGTCCTGGCATACTGCCTTCAGTCTGTGCGGCGGCGTCGCGCCGTTGTTGGCGCTGCTCGCGCGCCCTCATCTGGGCCCCCGGCACGGGGCGCTCGCCACGACCTCGGTAGACATCGCGGGGTTCGCGCTCCTCACCGGCTTCGCCTACGCGTACTTCATCATCGTCCCGGGCCTCGATCCGCCGCACCAGGACGGGGCGCGATGGTCGCTGCTCCTGGTCATTCAGGTGCAGCGCTTCGGGCTCCTGGCCGCCATGCTGACGGCCGCGCTCCTCACGCGCCGTCGCGTCTGGAGCCGCACCTATCAGCGGCTCGCCGCGGGCTACGCGGTGGGGTTCGTCGTCCGCGGCCTGGTCAGCCTGGCGATCGTCCGGGGGACCTACACGCCGGGGTCGCTGTACGACCTCGCCTGGATCGTCCCGTTCTTTTTCACGCTCTGGGCGATCGACGAGTCGCCCGCCTCCGAGGCGGAGGAGGCGGTCGCCGATTCGCAGCCGTCGGACCCGTGGCTCGTGACGGTCGCGCTCGCGCTCGTTCCGCTCGTGGGGTACGGCGGTTACTACCTCTTGCCGCTCGGCTCGGCCGCGGACGACTTCCGCGTTCTGCTCACCACGCTGACCACCATCGCCGGGCTGGCGCTCCTGACCGTGCGGACCATGGTCCAGCGCGCCGAGCTGCGGCGCGCGGACGCGCGCCTCAGGCTCCTCGCGGCGGTCGCCCAGCAGACGGGCGACCTCGTCATCGTGTTCGATCGATCCTGGAAGGTGCGCGAAGCGAACGACGCCGCGGTCGCCGCGCTGGGATACAGCCGGGAGGAGCTGGCGCGCCTGCGCTGTCCGGACCTGACGGCGGAGGAGGGGCACCAGGCCGGTCGCGAGGCGGATCGCGCGCTGCAGGCCGACCAGAGCTGGCGCGGGACGCTCGTCCGGCGCCGGAAGAACGGCTCGATCTTCCCGGCCTCCTGCACGATCGGCGCGCTCAGGGATGAGGCGGGCCGGGTCAGCCACTTTGTGGCGGTCGAGCGCGACATCACCGACGAGCTGCGCGTGCGCGATCAGCTGATCTCGACCGAGCGGCTCGCCGCCGTCGGCGAGGTCGTGTCGGGGGTCGCACACGAGATCAATAACCCGCTGCAGGCGATCATGGGCTGCACGGAGCTGCTGCTGGACGGATCGGCCTCGCTTCCGGAGCAGGCGCGAAAGGACCTTCAGACCGTGCGCGCCGAGGCGGGACGTGCCGGCCAGATCGTCCGGAACCTGCTTGGGTTCGTCCACCGCGGCGCGGGGGAACGCGGTATTCACGACGTCAACGCGATCGTCCGGAAGATCGCCGCGCTGCGGGTGTACCACCTCCGGCAGATGGGCATCGACCTGGACGTGCGCTGTCATCCCGAGCCGCTGGTCGCCCGCGTCAGCGAGGACGACATCAAGCAGGTGCTGGCCAACCTGATCCTCAACGCCGAGCACGCGATTGCCGCCTCGGGGCGCGGCAGCCGGATCTCGCTCTACACCTGGCGCGACGCGCACGGGATCGCGGTGCAGGTGGCCGACGATGGGCCGGGCGTGCCGGCGGAGGTGCGCGGCCGGATCTTCGAGCCGTTTTTCACGACGCGGCAGGTCGGGGAAGCGACCGGTCTGGGACTGTCGATCTCGCTCGGCGTGGCGATTGCGCACGGCGGGCACCTGGAGTTCGCGCCGTCATCGGACGGCGGTGCGAGTTTCCGGCTCACGCTGCCGCCGCTCGAGGACGTGGACCGGCCGGCGGCGGTCACCGAAATCGCGGCACCTGCGTCGGGGTCTGGGCCGCGGGCGCTCGTGGTGGACGATGAGGAGTCGGTCAGGCTGCTCCTCGTGCGGATGCTGGAGCGGCGCGGCTTCCAGGTGCTGCAGGCGGCGGGCGGCGAGGCGGCGCTGGCGCTGCTGGCCGGCGCGGCGTTCGACCTCGTCGTCTGCGACGCGCAGCTGCCGCGAATCACGGGCGCGGAGCTGTTCGTGCGCTCGAGCGCGCGCAGGCCGCAGCTTCAGGGACGGTTCGTGCTGATCTCGGAGGACGGCGCACCGAACCAGGCGGCGGCCGCGCGAGCCGGATTGCCGCTCCTGTCGAAGCCGTTCACGGCGTCACAGCTCGATGAGGTCCTTCGCTCGCTGAGCAACTGACGCCAGCAATCGGGTCATGGACGATCGGTGATCGAGCGATGTCATGGCTCGATCCGAATAACTGCACTCCACCCGATAGGCGGATGATCGGACCAGGCCATGACATCGTCCATGGCCCATCATCCATCGCCAGATCAATTTGCTCTGCTATGATTGCAAGGTTATGCCCGCGCGCGACGTCGTCATCGTCAGCGCCGTCCGCACC
>JBOGJB010000074.1:0-3038 GCA_050745085.1 Vicinamibacterales bacterium | reverse complement strand
GCGCGTACCACCTTCGACGCGGAGATCGTCGAAGCCGACGGGGCGGCACTCCCGTTTCCCGACGCGTCGTTCGATTTCGTGTTCGCGCATGGCGTGATTCAGTACGCGTCGGACGACAGCGCCATCGTGAACGAAGTGCGGCGCGTGCTGAAGCCGGGCGGCCAGGCCGTCTTCCAGGTCTACAACCGCCTGTCCTGGCTCAACGCGCTGTCGAAGCTGATGAAGGTCGGCCTCGAGCACGAGGACGCGCCGGTCCTCCGCAAGTACAGCCGCGGCGAGTTCCGCCGTCTCCTCGCGGGATTCACAGAGGTCCGCATCGTCCCGGAACGTTTCCCCGTGAAGTCGCGGCTGCACGGCGGGTGGAAGGGGACCCTCTACAACGGCCTGTTCGTCGGGACGTTCAACGCGCTGCCGCGCGCGCTCGTCGCCCGCTTCGGCTGGCACCTGCTCGCCTTCTGCCGCAACTGACCTATGGACCCCATGGTCCGGACAGACCGCCGGATGGTCCGGTTCGTGAAAGCACATGCCTACGGCAACGACTTTCTCCTGATAGCGGACGAAAAGCTGCCCGTCGACGTTCCCGCGCTGGCGCGCGCGATGTGTCACCGGCACGCGGGTGTGGGGGCGGACGGCCTCATCCTGTTCGAAGGAACCGATAGGGGGGCGTCAATGCGTCTGTTCAACGCCGACGGCAGCCCCTCGGAGGTCTCGGGGAATGGCGTCCGCTGTCTGGCGGCGCTCCTCACCTACGAGCGCCCGGGCACGCGCGAGATCGCGATCGAGACCGACGCCGGCATGAAGCGCCTGACGCGCCTCGCGGGCAAGGGATCGCGCCAGACCTTCCGCGCCGCGATGGGCGTGCCGGAAGACCTTCGCGTCGCCGACCTCGATGCCGGCGGCGAGAACGTCCGCGCCGTCGTTCTGCGGGTCGGCAACCCGCAATGCGTCGTCCTCGGCGAAGTCACCGAGGAGCGGCTGAACCGGCTTGGACCGATCCTCACGCGGCATCCGTACTTTCCTGCGGGAACGAACGTCGAGTTCGCGGCGGTCGAGGCACCCGACCGGGTCCGGATCCTTATCTGGGAGCGCGGTGTCGGGCCGACGCTCGCATCCGGCACCGGCGCGTGCGCCGCCGCGGTGGCGGCGGCCGCTTACGGCGGCGCAGCGCGGAGCGTCGACGTTTTTTCGCCAGGCGGCAGCCAGCGTGTCGAGTGGACCGACGCCGGGCTCTTCCTCACCGGGTGGGCCGAACTGATCTGCGAGGGAACCTGGGTCGCGCATGCGTAAGTATCATGAAGCGGCCGAGGCGGTAGAGGTCAACTCGCCGGCTGAGGAGCAGTTCAACCGGCGCCGCCGGACGTTCGGTCTCGTCGCCGGGCCTGCACTCTTCCTGATTCTGCTGCTGGCCCCGCTGCCGCTGTCCCGGCCCGCGCACCGGCTCGGCGCCATCCTCGCGATGATGGTCGTCCTCTGGATGACCGAGGCGTTGCCGCTCGCGGTGACGGCGCTTATCGGTCCGGTCCTCGCGATTTTGCTCGGCGTCGCGCAGGCGCGCGTCGCGTTCGCCCCCTTCGCCGACCCCATCATCTTTCTCTTCATCGGCAGCTTCATGCTGGCCGAGGCGATGTTCGTCCACAGGCTCGACCGCCGCATCGCGTACAGCGCGCTCGCCTCGGCGGCCGTGGGGCGCAGCCCCTGGCGCATCCTGCTCGTCTTCGGCGGCGTGACGACGTTCATGTCCATGTGGATCAGCAACACGGCAACCACTGCGATGATGTTCCCGATCGGGCTGTCGATCGTCGCGCACGTCACGAAGGGGCGGAGCCAGGATCCGGCGACCCGCCGCTTTGCGATGGCGATGATGCTGATCACGGCGTTCGGGGCGTCGGTCGGCGGCATGGCCACGCCCATCGGGACACCGCCGAATCTCATCGGCCTCGGCATGCTCGAGCGACTGGCGGGCTACCGGCTGTCGTTCGGCGGATGGATGGTGTTCGGCGTGCCGCTGACGATCTCGCTCTTCATCTTTCTCGTCGCGTATTTCGGGGCCACGGCGCTCAGAGGTGTGAAACTCGACACGTCGAGCGCCAACCCGATCAGGGCGGAGCTCGGCAAGCTCGGATCGCTTACCGCGGGCGAGCGCAACGTCCTCGTCGCGTTCGGCATCACCGTCACGCTGTGGCTCCTTCCGGGCGTGCTCGCGGTCACCGGCCTGGGATCCACCTCGTTCGCGCGCGCGTACGGGACGGTCGTGCCGGAGTCGGTGGCCGCGATGATCGGCGCGATCCTGCTGTTTCTCCTGCCCGTCAACTGGCGCGCGCGGCGCTTCACGCTCGGCTGGGACGACGCGTCGCGGATCGACTGGGGCATCATCCTGCTCTTCGGCGGCGGGTTGACGATGGGGGAGCTGGCGTTCTCGACCGGGCTGGCCGAGCGCCTCGGCCGGGGCGTTCTGACGATCCTGCCCGCGAGCGGCCCTGTGGCGCTGACGCTGCTCTTCACCGCCGTCGCCATCGTCGTGTCGGAGGCGGCGTCCAACACCGCGTCGGCGAACATGATCGTCCCGATCGCGATCGCCGTGGCGCAGGCCTCGGGTGTGGATCCGGTCGTCCCGGCGCTCGCGGCGACGCTCGGGGCCAGCATGGGATTCATGATGCCGATTTCCACGCCGCCGAACGCGATCGTCTACAGCTCGGGGCATGTCCCGATCAGCGCGATGATGCGCTACGGACTCGCGCTCGACCTCGTGGGGTTCCTGCTCATTGCAGGCATGCTGCTGGCGTTCGGCGGGATGTTGCGGTGACAGGGGCGGATTCTGCACCGCCCGGGCGGCTCGAGCGTTGAGTTTCCTGCCTACCGTGGCCGGCCGGACCGGAGTCGCGCCGGCGGCGCGAGGCTGCGCAGAACCGCGTCCAGACGGCCTCTGACGCCCTCGAGCGCCTTGCCGGCCCCCAGGTAATCCTGCTTCTTCAGCGCTGTGCGTGATTCTTGCACTGCGCGGCTGGCAGCTTCGATAACGGTCACGGCCTGCGCGAGCT
>JBOGJB010000073.1:0-9407 GCA_050745085.1 Vicinamibacterales bacterium | reverse complement strand
CCTCGACGCTGCGCGGCGTGATCGCGCAGGCGCTCCTCCGCAAGCGCGGCGGCGGCCGCGTCGCGGCGCGGGAGCTGCTGCTCAACACGCCGGCGGTCGCGGCGCTCATCGCCGAAGGGAACCTGTTCCAGATCCGGGCGGCCCTTCAGAGCGGCCGCAAGCTCGGCATGGCCCCGCTCAACGACGCGCTCGCTGCGCTCGTCCGCACGGGAGTCGTCGATCCGGGCGAGGCCTACCGCAAGGCGGTCGACCGGGACGGCCTGGTGGCGCAGCTCCGCCGCGAGGGCATCGACACGTCGTTCGTCGAAAGGCTGGCCTGAGTGGCCGAGGTCGCGGATGTCCGCCGGCGCGTGCGCCTGCGGATCGAGGACGCCCGCCGACGCGCGGCCGAACGGCGCAGCGAGGCGGATGTCGCGGAGCGTGATTTCACCACGTTCCTCACCGCCGTGGCCGGCCCCGTCTTCAAGCAGTTCGCCCAGGCACTGACGGCGGAAGGCTATCCGTTCAAGGTCAACACGCCCGCCGGGATGCTCCGCCTCGCCTCGGAGCGATCGCGGAACGACTACATCGAGATCGAGCTCGACACCGAGCTCGATCCGCCGCAGGCGGTCGGGCGCGCGAACCGCGCCCACGGCGCGCGGACGATGATCGCCGAGCGGCCCGTGCGCCCGGGCGCGCGGGTCGGCGAGCTGACCGAGGAGGACGTCCTCGACTTCCTCACGGCTGAGATCGGTCCGTTCGTCGAGCGCTAGCGCTCTCAAGAAGCCACTGATACGCGGATGGAGCGTGATCCAAATCCGTGTGCCGTCCCGTCGGCGTGGCGGCCAGCGTAATCCGTGGTGCTTTTCGCGTGAAGTCACGTGAGGTCACCGTCAGACCGTGCCGGTGGCTCGGAGGCGTAAGATCTCATCCGCGGCGAAGCCGAGATCGCGCAGCACCGCGTCGGTGTGCTCGCCCAGCTGCGGCGGTGGCGTGCGGACGGCGCCGGGTGTGTCGGAGAGCTGGATGGGCACGCCGAGCGCGCGGATCGCGCCGGCGACGGCATGATCGAGCCGGGCGATCATGCCGCGCGCCTCGAGCTGCGGGTCGCCGAGCACTTCGCCAACCTCGCGGACCGAACCGCAGGGCACGCCGGCGGCGGTCAGCGCCTCGAGCCACGCGGCGCGCGGCCGTTCAGCCAGCCGCGCGGCGAGAATCGGCCGCAGCTCGGTGTAGCGCGTCACGCGATCGCGGTTGGTAACGAAGCGCGGGTCGCCCGCCAGATCGGCGAGGCCGATCGCCCCGCAAAACCGCCGCCACTGCTCGTCGTTGCCGACCGCGATGACGAAGTCGCCGTCCCGCGCTGTGAAGGTTTCGTACGGCGCGATCGTCGGGTGCCGGTTGCCCATGCGGCCGGGCGAGCTGCCGGTCGCGAAGAAGATGCCCGCCTGATACGTCAGGAGCGCCGCCGTCGCGTCGAGCATGCCGATGTCGACCAGCTGGCCGCGTCCCGTGCGTTCGCGCGCGAGCAGCGCGAGCGCGATCCCGTGTGACGCGAAGATCCCCGCGACGATGTCGGAAATGGCGACGCCGAGACGATAGGGCGGGCCATCCGCGTCGCCGGTGATGCTCATCAGCCCGCCTTCGGCCTGGACGACGGCATCGTATCCAGGCTGGTCGCGCCTCGGGCCGGTCTGTCCGAAGCCCGAGATCGCGCAATACACGAGACGCGGATGGCGCGCGGATAGGTGCTCGTACCCGATCCCCATGCGGCCCATCGTGCCCGGCCGGAAGTTCTCGACGAGCACGTCGGCCTTCGCGAGCAGACGATCGAGCACCTCCCGCGCCTCGGGCCGCTTCAGATCGAGCGTGAGACTCTCCTTGTTCCGGTTGATGCTGAGGAAGTACGCGCTCTCGCCGCGGACGAACGGCGGTCCCCACGCACGCGTATCGTCCCCTTTGCCGGGCTGCTCGATCTTGATGACGCGCGCGCCCATATCGGCGAGCAGCATCGTGCAGTACGGGCCCGACAGCACGCGCGTGAAGTCGGCGACGACGATGCCGGTCAGCGGGCCTCTCGAATCGGCCATAATCAGTCAGTGATTATCGTCTACACCACGGGGCCGAGCTGACAGAGTTGTCAGAGGGTGAAAGAGTTCCTTTCACGCGCCGGCGTGCCGTTCGTTGAGAAAAACGTCGAGGAGGACGACGCCGCGTACCGCGAGCTCATGGCGCGCGGGGTACGTACTGTGCCGCTCACCGTCTCCGGCGACCAGGCGGTCAAGGGCTTCAACGAGCCGGAGCTCCGCCGTCTGATCGAATCCGCCGCGCCACCGTGACCAGATCGCTGACGAGCGCGTACGCGGTCTGGGTCAGTCCCCCCGCAAGCTGTGTCACCGCCACGTTCCCCAGCAGATCGGTCCCGAAGATGATGGCGTTCTGCATCCCGCGAAGCTGCGCGAGCGGGTCGCCCGCCGGCAGCTCTTCGGGACCGGCACGGGCGCGTCCGTCGCGAAAAGATGCCACCAGCCGGATCCGCCTGCCCTGCGCGACGGCGTTGCGCACGTTGGCACCGGTGATGTCGCGAATCCCGATGCGATCGACGTCGGCCGGCGTCAGGGCCGCGTGCATCAGGACGTTCGCGAGCGCCGCCGTTTTCGCCGCCGCGTCCCAGCCGTCCACGTCGAGCGCGGCGTCGGCCTCGGCGATGCCCGCCCGCTGCATCTCCTCGAGCGCAGGCCCGAACTCGCCCCCATCCTCCATCATCGTCAGGATGTGATTCGTCGTGCTGTTGACGACGCCACGGAAGCCCGTGATCCGCACACCCGGCATCGTCTCTCGAACCAGGTTGAAGATCGGGATGCCGTCCATCACGGCTCCCTCGAACAGAAACAAGACGCCGCGCTCGCGCGCCAGGCGATCCAGCTCGCCCCACGCGATGGCCACCGGCCCCTTGTTCGCGGTCACGACGTGCAGGCCCGCGTTTAGCGCGGCGCGGATGTGATCGATCGCGGGTTGTCCCGTGTGAACGTTGAGCGGCGTCGTCTCCACCAGAACCCTCGTCGTGCCAAGAGCCGCCGAACGAGCAATCACGTCGCGCGCGGGTCCCGGCTCGCCGAGGGTGCCACCGGCGTCCAAAGCGTCGGCTGCCGCGACGGCGTCCACCCCCGCCTCGTCGAACGTCGCTCCGCGGCGGGCCGTGACGATGCCGCAGACGCGAAGCGTGAGGTCGTGATCGCAGCCGAGCGGTCCGGCCATCTCCTGTGCAAGCCGGACGAAGCGACGGGCGACGTTGCCAAAGCCTACGAGGACGAGATCGAGACGCATGTCCGGAGCGGTCTGAAGACCGGCCTCCAACCTTCCGTCCTAGACCGGAGCCGTCTCGAGGAGCATGTGCAGGCGCCGCAGCCCTTCGACGACCTGAGGCGCTTCCGATCCGAAGCCGATGCGCAGGTATCCGTCCATGTTGAAGTGATCGCCCGGCACGATGAGCACGCTGTGCGTGTCGCGCAGCCGCGTGACCAGTTCGGTCGAGTTGATCCCATGCCGGTAGCCGGCGTACACGATTGCCCCGGCTTCCGGCGCGACGTAGTGAAACGCGTCGCCATGCGCCGCCAGCCAGTCCCGCACGATCGGGAAGTTCCTCCGGATGATGCGCCGCGTCCGCTCGATGATCGACGGCCGTCGCGCCGGGTCGAGCGCGACGCGCGCGAGCAGGTCGCTCAGCGCGCCGGGTGCGATCGTCGTGTAGTCGTGGTACGACCAGAGCGACGCCGTCAGCGAAGGCGGCGCGACGATCCAGCCGATCCGCAGCCCCGGCAGACCGTACGCCTTCGACAGGCCGCTCGTGACGATCACCCGCTCGGATCGTCCCCAGATGGTCGGCGTTTCACGGCCGTCCGGCTCGGCGCCGCGGTAGATCTCGTCGGCGAGGATCCACGCGCCGTGACGGTCCGCGATCACGGCGATCCCGTCGAGGTCCGCCCGCTCGAGCCTCGCTCCCGTCGGGTTGTTCGGATTGCAGATCAGGATCAGCTTCGTGCGCGGCGTGACGAGCGCGGCCAGCTCGTCGAGGTCCGGCCGCCAGCGCCGTCCGCTCGGCGTGTCGCGCTCCAGGAGCGGCCACGGTTTCACGACGCCGCCGAACCCGCGCGCGAGGCCCCACGCCTGCATGTAGTTGGGGGTCATCATCACGACCTCGTCGCCAGGCTCGACGAGATGCCAGATCGCGATGTAGTTCGCCTCGGATCCGCCGTTCGTCACCTCGATGTGATCCTCGGTCGCGCCGGGATAGAGCTGCGCGATCGCGCGCCGCAGCTCCGGCGTGCCGTTCGACTGCGTGTAGGCCAGCTCCTGCTTGAGCAATCGTTGTAGTTCCTCACTCGTCGTGTCTGGCGAAGTGTCCGGCCTCTGACGGAGCTCGAGCAGCTCTTCGAGTCTGAGCGGGCGCACGCCACTTTCCGACAGATTGACGTCGACCCGGTTCTCCCACGTCGACTGCATCCGCTCCATCGCGAACGTTTCGATGCGCATGGCGGTAGTCTAAGGTATCTTCTAGGCGCAGGACAGCCGACCTTGTCGCAGGAAACAGTCCCCGAGATGGCCCGGATCCCCGCCGGCGAGTTCATTATGGGCTCGGACGATGGGGATGAGGACGAACGGCCCGCGCGCACGGTCCATCTCGACGAATACTCCATCGGCGTGCAGCCGGTCACGCACCGCCAGTACGCCCGCTTCGTCCGCGAGAGCGGCTACCGCGCGCCCGCAGTCTACGAGCTGCCGCTCATCGTCACCAACGGTGGGCGCGATCGCGAGCGGATGTTTCGGCGCCTCGGCGCGCAGTACGTGTGGAACGACAGCCAGCCGCCGGCGGAGCGGCTCGACCATCCGGTGGCGCTCATTCGATGGGAGGACGCCGCCGCGTATTGCACGTGGCTGGCGGAGGCGAGCGGCCGGCCGGTGCGGCTGCCGAGCGAAGCGGAGTGGGAGAAGGCCGCGCGTGGCGGGCTCGAACGGTGCCGGTATCCCTGGGGCAACGAGCTGGACCCCCTCCGGGCGAATTTCCTCACCGATCCGTCGCTCAAGATGTCGCACGGGACGACGCCCGCCCGGACATTCGCGCCGAACGGCTACGGCCTGTACGACACGATCGGAAACGTGTGGGAATGGGTCTCGGACTGGTACCGGGCTGACGCGTATCGGTCCGCCCCCGACCGCAATCCGCAAGGCCCGTCCGATGGGCACCTGCGCGTGCTTCGCGGCGGCGGCTGGCCGGTCTCAGACATCCGCATGCTGACCTGCGCCCATCGGCACGAGGTCCCGCCCGATACCTACTCGTACAGTATCGGCTTCCGGATTGCCTGCTCGGAGTCGTGATGAAGGCGATGCTGTCCGCGCTCGGGCTGTTCCTCCTCCTGTTCGGCGGCCTCACGCAGGCGCAGGAGCCTGGGCCGCGCGACCCACGCCGCGAGCCGGTCGTGGTGACGACCGGCTCGGCGATCCTGCGCCGCGTGCCGGACCGCGCGTTCGTGAATATCGGCGCGGAAACGCGTGCCGCCGCGCCGCGGGCCGCGCAGGCGCAGAACGCGAAGACGATGACCGCGGTGCGCGATCGGCTCAAAGCGCTCGGCATTCCCGACCAGGCGATTGAGACGCGCGCGCTCGACCTGCAGCCGGAGTTCGACTACGCGAACGGGCGGCAGAAGCTGCGCGGCTATGTCGCGCGCAACGTCATCGAGGTCAGGCTGGATGATGTGACACGCGTCGGGGAAATCGTCGATGCCTCGATCGAAGCCGGGGCGACCTCGGTCCACGAGGTCCGCTTCGATCTGAAGGATCACGCCCTCGTCGAGCGTGAAGCGCTGAAAGCCGCCGTCGCCGACGCGCTCACGCGCGCGAATGCGCTGGCGGCAGGAGCCGGAAAGACCGTCGATCGGATCGTGACGATCGAAGAGCACCGCCAAGAGTTCGTGCCCATGACGCCGCGCCCGATGATGTCCGCGCGGTCGGAGGCAATGCAGGCGGAGACGCCGGTCGCGCCGGGCCAGATCGAGATTCGGGCGTCGGTGACGGTGACGGCTTCAATTAAATAGCACATTGCCGGAGTGGGCAATTGCCAATTCTCATTCCGGCAATGCTGACTGCTTATCCCCCTTCTCGAGTCCTTCCAGAACCTCTCCATCGAGGGCGTCATCGAAGAGCCCCGTGAGCTCCGGAGCGCGCGTGGGCCGCACGCTCGTGTCGATCGGCGGCAGCGCCGCCGGCTCGTCGCCCGACGCGACCCCCAGATCCTTCAGCCGCCGCGCGGCGACGAGCACCCGACTCTCCATCGACCCGACCGCTTCGTTGTAGGTCTCGACCGAGCGCTTCAGCGCGCCCCCCAGCTTCTCGAAGTGGTCGGCCATCTTGCAGATCCGCTCGTAGAGCGTGCGGCCCAGCTCGCTGATTTCCTGCGCGTTCTGCGCCATCTTCTCCTGCTGCCAGCCGTACGCGACGGCGCGCAGCAGCCCCACGAGCGTAACAGGGCTCGCGAGCAGGACGCTTTTGCCGAGGCTGAACTCGAGGAGCGCCGGGTCGTGCTGCAGCGCGCTCGTGAGCAGCGCCTCGGCCGGCACGAACATCACGACCACGTCCGGCGCCGGCTGAAAGTGGCTCCAGTACGCCTTGTTTCCCAGGCGGGTGACATGCTCGCGGAGCTGTCGCGCGTGATCGCGCATCCGCGCCTGGCGTGCCGGCTCGTCCGCCGCGTCCTGCGCCGCAAGATAGGCCGTCGCCGGCACCTTGGCGTCCACCACGACGTTCCTGCCGCCGGGAAGGCGGACGATGAGATCGGGCATGAGGCGCCCATCTTCCCCCTCGACGCTTTCCTTCACCACGAAATCGCAGTGCTCGATCATGCCGGCCGCTTCGACGACGCGGCGGAGCTGGAGCTCGCCCCATTGCCCGCGCACGTTCGGCGAGCGCAGCGCCTTTACAAGGTTCGTCGTCTCGCTCTGAAGCGAACGAAGCTGCTCGTCGAGCCGCGCGTGCGCACCGACGCGCTGCCGCTCGACGTCCTGGATCTGGACGTCGAACTTCTTCAGCGTGTCCGCGATGGGCTGCACGAGCGCGGCGATGGCCTGCTGGCGCGTCGCGAGATCGCCGGCCGCCTGCGCGTGCACCTCGCCGAGCTTCGTGCGCGCCAACTGAAGGAACTGATCGTTGTTCGCGCGAAGCGCTTCGGCCGAGAGCGCCGAGAACGCGTCGCGCAGCGTCGCGTCGGCGCGGCGGCTCGCGCGGGTGACGAGCGCCACCCCAGCGGCGCCAATTGCCAATCCGATGAACAGATAGAGGAGTTCCATTCGGACGAATATTAGGCGAAAGTGCCGCAATGCTCAACAGAATTGCGTTATCCTCTCGGGTTGCGTTGTTGGGAGGGGTACCGGATAATATAGGACTAGTTTGGTCGGAGATTCGCTGAAGGGGACCACATGCTGAGGCTCTCGAAAAAGGCCGACTACGCGCTGATGGCGATGAAGCACCTGGCGCTGCAGGCCGATCGCGGCTCATCGAGCGCGCGCGAGATCGCCCAGCACTACGAGATCCCCGTGGAACTGCTGGCGAAGGTGCTGCAGCGGCTGGTGCGCCGCGGGCTCCTCGCCTCGCATCAGGGCACGCGCGGCGGCTATCAGCTCGCGCGCGCGGCCGCGACCATCTCGATCGCCGATGTCATTCAGGCGATCGACGGGCCGCTGACGATGACCGCCTGCTCGACCGACGATCATCGCTGCGACCAGTACTCGTTGTGCAGCGTCCGCGATCCGCTCTGGCGCATCAAGGATCGGATCGTCGCGGCACTCGCGACCTGCACCGTGGCGGATCTGACCGTCGATCCGCCGGAGGGGACGCCGGTGACGGCGGGGACGTTGAGCGTTCGGAAGAGCCAGATAGGGATTCGGGACCAGGGATAGGGACCAGGGACCAGGGACTAGGGACTAGGAACTTTAAAGAGAATGGTTCAGATCAGCGACAACGCGGCGGCCATCATCGCGAAGATGCTGGAGAAGAACGGCATCACCGGCGGCGGTCTGCGGATCGCCATCAGGGCGGGCGGCTGCTCCGGTTACAGCTATGTGTTCGCGTGGGAGGCGGAGCCGAAGCCAACCGACGAAATCTTCGACGGCCCAGGCGGCGCCCGGCTGTTCGTCGACCCGAAGAGCCACAAGCTGCTGGAGGGGACCGTGCTCGACTACGACACGAGCCTGATCAGCCGCGGATTCGTTTTCAACAACCCGCAGGCGAAGAGCACGTGCGGGTGCGGAACATCGTTTTCGACATCGTAGGCCCGACCTTCAGGTCGGGCGTGTAGGTATCAATGACCACTGCCACACGAACCATCGAAGAACTCGCGAACCGCGAGTACAAGTACGGCTTCGTCACGGACGTCGAGCAGGAGATTGTTCCGATTGGGCTGAGCGAGGACGTCATCCGGCTCATCTCGTCCAAAAAGGAAGAGCCGGAGTGGCTGCTCGAATGGCGGCTGAAGGCGCACCGCGGCTGGCTCAAGATGACCGAGCCGACGTGGCACAACGTGCACTACCCGCCGATCGACTACCAGGCGATCAGCTACTACGCCGCGCCGAAGCAGAAGCCGAACCTGAACAGCCTGGACGAGGTGGATCCGGAGATCCGCTCGACGTTCGAGAAGCTCGGGATTCCTCTCGAGGAGCAGAAGCTGCTCGCCGGCGTCGCCGTCGACGCGGTCTTCGACAGCGTGTCGGTGGCCACCACGTTCCGCGGGAAGCTCGCGGAGCTGGGCATCATCTTCTGCTCGTTCTCCGAGGCGGTGCGCGAGCATCCCGACCTCGTGAAGAAGTACCTCGGGTCGGTCGTGCCGCACACCGACAACTTCTTCGCGGCGCTCAACGCGGCGGTCTTCAGCGACGGCTCGTTCGCCTACATTCCGAAGGGCGTCCGGTGCCCGATGGAGCTGTCGACCTACTTCCGCATCAACGCGCAGAACACCGGGCAGTTCGAGCGCACGCTGATCGTGGCGGAGGAGGGGTCGTACGTCAGCTACCTCGAGGGCTGCACCGCGCCGATGCGCGACGAGAACCAGCTCCACGCGGCGGTCGTCGAGCTGGTCGCGCTCGACAACGCGACAATCAAGTACTCGACGATTCAGAACTGGTACCCCGGCGACAAGGAAGGGCGCGGCGGGATCTACAACTTCGTCACCAAGCGCGGCCACTGCAAGTGGGCGGGGTCGAAGATCACCTGGACGCAGGTGGAGACCGGCTCGGCGATCACGTGGAAGTACCCGAGCTGCATCCTGCAAGGGGATCGATCCATCGGCGAGTTCTACTCGGTCGCCGTCACCAATCACTACCAGCAGGCCGACACCGGCACGAAGATGATCCACATCGGCAAGAACACGAAGAGCACGATCG
>JBOGJB010000072.1:0-6154 GCA_050745085.1 Vicinamibacterales bacterium | reverse complement strand
GGTTCGGCCTGTTCACCATCATCCTCCTCGGCGAATCGATGATCGCGGTCATGCAGGGCATGGAGCGCCAGGAGACGTGGTCGCTCCCCGCGGCCGCCGCGGCGTTTGGCGGAATGGCGGTGGCGTTCTTTTTCTGGTGGTGGTACTTCGACGGCCCCGGCGCCGCGGGTGCGCACCCGTTGCGCGCGCGCAGGCACCTTTGGCGGTTTCACGTCTGGGCTTACGGGCACTCCCCGCTCTACCTCGGCATCGCCGTGACCGGCGTCGGGTTCGAGCACGTCATCACGGCCGGCGGGGTCATGCTCCACCACGGAGAGCTCGCGCTCCTGTCGGGCGCGGTGGCGTTGACCGCGGCCGTGCTGTCGGGGCTGGGCCTCGCCGGCGGCCGTGGTGCCGTCCCCGCGTAACCTCCGCGCCCACGCGGCATCCAATCGGACAGGAGACCACGAACGTTGAAACCCAGGCACATTCTTGTCGCCGCCGCGGCGGCAGGCGCCGCGCTGATCGTCGGAGCCGCCGCCGCCATCGTATCTGCGAATCGCGTTCCGCCGCGCAACCTTGGCAAGGACCGGCTGGCCGTGAAGGGCTACGACGTCGTCGCCTATTTCACGGAAGGTCAGCCGCGGCGTGGGGACGCGCGGTTCGAGATCGAATGGGACGGCGCGCTCTGGCGATTCGCCAGCGCGGAACACCGCGAGGCGTTCCGGAAGGAGCCCGCGCGCTACGCGCCGCAGTACGGCGGGTACTGCGCCTACGCGGTCAGCCGCAACTACACCGCGGACGCCGACCCCGAAGCGTGGCACATCGAAAACGGCAAGCTGTATCTCAACTACTCGCGGCGCGTCCGAGAGACCTGGCGCGAAGACATCCCGGGATACATCAGCAAGGCGGACCGCAATTGGCCCGGCCTGACGGTCATCCCGCCCACCACGAACAGAGAGTAGGACTGTCATGACCAACGCGTTGACCCGGCCCGAGACCGTCGTCAGCTGGCTGTGCCAGCTCGCCGCGGCAGCCATCCTCCTGCAGACGCTGTTCTTCAAGTTCACCGGAGCGGCGGAGTCTGTGTACATCTTCAGCACGCTCGGCCTGGAGCCGTGGGGTCGGATCGGATCCGGGATCGCGGAGCTGGTCGCGTCGATCCTCCTGTTGATGCCGGGAACCGCGGCCCTCGGCGCGGTGATCGCCATTGGATCGATGACGGTCGCGATCCTCAGCCACCTGACGCTGCTCGGAATCGAGGTCCGGGGGGACGGCGGGCTGCTGTTCGGACTTGCGGCGACGGTGCTCGTGTGCAGCCTGATCGTCCTGTACCTTCGCCGGTTCGATCTTCCCGTCGCGGGCGCGTGGCTCGCGCGGGCCGAGTGAGGCGGCGATGGCCATCCCCACCGTCAACGCGGTCGTCCGTCAGATTGCGGACCTCGCCGGCATCGTCGAGCGGCTCGACGATGACACATACGTCGAGCGCATGAGCGGCGCCTCAGGCGCGATCGGCGCGCACGTGCGTCACTCGCTCGACCACATCGCCGCGTTCGTGGACGCGCTGACGACCGGCGAGTGCTGGTACGACCGTCGCGTCCGCGGGACGGACGTCGAGCGCCATCGCGGCTCCGCCGTGCGGACTGCGCGAGCCCTCAGGCTCGCGCTTCTCGAGGTAGACGCCGCCGAACTAACGAGGCGGATTCACGTGCACCTTCAGCTCGATCCATCGGGATCGGACGTTGCCATCGAGTCTACCGTCAAACGCGAGCTCGCGTTCCTCCTCAGCCACACGGTCCACCACAACGCCATCATCGCGCTCCTCCTCGAACAGGCGGGAATCGCGGCGCCGCACCGCTTCGGTGTGGCCGCCTCGAGTCCCGCCCCAGCCCTCGCCTCGTAACGTGTGCACCGTCACGCTGATCCGCGCCGGATCCGACATCCGCGTCGCCTGCAACCGCGACGAGCGAATCGCCAGGCCGGACGCGCGGCCGCCGGCGCCGGTCACGATCGGCGGCCGGCGGGCGGTCATGCCGATCGATCCCGAGGGAGGGGGTACGTGGATCGCAGCCACCGAGGCCGGGCTGGTATTCACCGTCCTGAACGTCAATGACGTGAAAGAGCGGCGGACAGGCTCGCGCCGCACGCGGACCGCGTCGCGCGGCCTCGTCATCCCGCGCCTCGTCCGCTGCTCGACGCCCGACGCGGCGATCTCCGAGATGCGAGGAAGCGACTGGTCCGCGTTCGCGCCGTTCCGTCTGCTGGTCATCAGCCGCACGCGGCACGGCGAGGCGCGTTGGAACGGCCGTCACCTGACGACGCGCCGGGGACCGCTGCGGACGCCGTTCATGCGCACGACGTCTGGGCTCGGGGACGCGCGGGTCGAGGGCCCGCGGGGTCGGCTGTTCCGCCGGATGGTCCTCCGACGACCCGATCGACGCGCGGCTCAGGATCGGTTTCACGCGCACGTGTGGCCGTCGAGGCCTCATCTGAGCGTCCTGATGTCGCGCGCGGGAGCCCACACGGTCAGCCAGACCGTCGTCGAGCTGAGCGCAGGGCGCGCGGTGATGCGCTACGTCGCGAGGCCGCGATGATCGAGAGCTGGCGTCCGTTGATCGCGATTGCGGTGGCGACGCTTGTTTCGGAAGACTTGACGACGGCCGGCGCGGGCCTGCTGGTTCGATCGGGCGAGCTGTCGTTCGGCGCCGCCTTCGCCGCGTGTGCGCTGGGCATCTACGCGGGCGACCTGATGCTGTGGGGCACGGGTCGCGTTGTCGGAGGCCGCGTTCTCGGGTGGCCCTGGATAGCGCGGCGGCTGCCGCCGTCGCGTGCGCGCGATCTGGGAACGTGGATTGATGCGCGCCTGCCGGTGCTCGTGCTCTCGAGCCGCTTCCTGCCGGGAAGCCGTCTGCCGCTGTACGTCGCCGCGGGCGCGTGCAGCCGAAAGCGCGCCGCGTTTGCGGGGTGGACGCTGCTCGCGGTGCTGCTGTGGACGCCCGCACTGCTCGCCATCAGCGCGGGCGTCGCGCTGGGGCCGATCGCGCCCGACAGCTGGCCGGCCCGAGCCGTCCTCGCCGTCGCGCTGGTCGTCGCGCTTCGCGCGGCAACGGGCTTCGCGACGCGTGAAGGTCGGCGCCGTCTGAACATGCACCTCACGCGGCTGTGGCATTGGGAATACTGGCCGGCGTGGACGCTCTACGCGCCGCTGACGCCCTGGTTCGCGCTGCTCGCGGCTCGCTACGGGGGCTTCAGGACCGTCGCGGCGGCGAATCCTTCGATTCCGGACGGCGGATTCGTGGGCGAATCGAAGTCGGACATCCTCAGGCGCCTGCCAGCCAAGTGGACGCTTCAAGGATTCCTCGTCGATGTCGATCGGACGGCCAGCCGGCTGGCGCGCCTGGAGGACGAGCGCCTGACACACGGCTTGTCCTATCCATTGATCTTCAAGCCGGATGTCGGGCAGCGAGGCGCGGGAGTACGACTGATTGGCACACCCGACGAGGCTTGGGCATACTTCGATCGGGAGACGAGGCCGGTGCTCGTGCAGCAGTATCACGAGGGCCCGTTCGAGGCAGGCATCTTCTACTACCGGCTCCCGGACGAGCCGCGCGGCCGAATTCTCGGGATTACCGACAAGCGTTTCCCCTTCGTGATCGGTGACGACCACTCGTCGATCGAGGAGCTGATCTGGCGACACACGAGGCTCCATGCGCAGGCGAGGGTTTTTCTGGCGCGGCTCGGCGACCGCGCCGCGAACGTGCCAGCCAACGGCGAGCGCGTGCCGCTCGGCATTGCCGGCAACCACGCCCAGGGCGCGATGTTCCTGGACGGCCGGTCTCTGTGGACGGAGGCGCTCGAGTGGCGGGTGGACGAGATCGCGCGCGCCGCCGGCGGTCTGTTCATCGGACGGTTCGACGTGCGGTATAGCGACGTCGAACGGTTCAAGCAAGGAGAGGACCTGGCGGTCGTCGAGTTCAACGGCGTGACGGCCGAAGACACCAGCATCTACGATCCGCGGCGGTCGATCGTATCCGCGTGGCTCACGCTGGCCCGCCAGTGGCACCTCACCTTCAGGATTGGCGCCGCCAACCGGGCCCGAAGCGTCGAAGGATCGGGCGCCAGGCGGCCCGGTCGCCTCATCCTGGCGCACCTCCGGGCACATCAGCCGCTTTCCGTGTCAGACTGAGCCACTCGTCGTCGCAGGCGCGCCTCGACGATGACGCCCGCGACGCGGCAGTGCGGCTTGCGTCCGCGAACGGGGTGACATGACGGACTCCGCCTATCGTCCGACTCCGCTGACGTTCGAGCGCCTCGCTTTACCCGACCAGGTGGCTCGCCTCGACGCGTTTGGAAACCGGCTCATGACCCGTCGCACGGTGCGGCACTACACCGCCGAGGACGTCCCCGACGCGCTCATCGACCGGGCAATCGCCATCGCCGGCTCCGCGCCGTCCGGCGCTAACATGCAGCCGTGGCGTTTCGTCGTCGTTCGCGATCCCGAGGTGAAGCGTCGGATTCGGGAGGCGGCCGAAGAAGAAGAGCGCGCGTTCTACGAGCACCGCGCGACGAACGAGTGGCTGGCGGCGCTGGCGCCGCTCGGGACGGACTGGCGAAAGGAGTTTCTCGAGACCGCGCCGTGCCTGATCGTCGTGTTCCGGATCGAGTACGCCATCGAGCGAGACCCCGACGGCGAAGAGCGCCACCTCAAGCACTACTATGTCGCTGAGTCGGTCGGGATCGCGTGCGGGTTCCTGCTCGCCGCCCTCCACGTCGCCGGGCTGGCCACCTTGACACACACGCCGAGCCCGATGGGGTTTCTCTCGTCGATCCTCGGCCGTCCGAAAAACGAGAAGCCCTATCTGCTGATCCCGGTCGGATATCCGGCCGTGGATGCGGTCGTACCGGCGATCCAGAAGAAACCGCTCAGCGAGATCCGGATCAGGATCTGAACGTCAGGCGAGTAGCAGGGTGGCCGGCAACCGGAAGAGGAGACGAGCGATGGCGTTCATTCGTTACGTCGGCGACACGGACCTGCCGGTGGCCGATCGCGTGCCGGACACCGACAACATCCTGCA
This sequence comes from Vicinamibacterales bacterium, assembly GCA_050745085.1. Classification (GTDB taxonomy): domain Bacteria; phylum Acidobacteriota; class Vicinamibacteria; order Vicinamibacterales; family 2-12-FULL-66-21; genus DATAEE01. Next base: position 1,100 of record JBOGJB010000072.1, on the reverse strand, counting down.
GATTCACGGTGTGCATCCCGCGGTCATGCATCAGCACTACGAGCTCTACCTCGAAGTCATGCACCGCCCGGGGCCGCTGACGCGCCAACAGCGGGAGATGCTAGCCGTACGGGTGTCCGCCCTGAATGGTTGTCGTTATTGACTGCACCATCACGGAGCGGGGCTCCGTCGCATTCTCATCGCAGCCGGCATGTCACCCGCGGATCAGCAACACCTCCTCGACGCGCTGACGGCCGAGCGGTTCGACGGCACGCTGTCGACCGCAGCCGATCGGGCGCTCATCGAATATGCCGACCGGCTGACTCTGACACCGAGCGCGATCGTGGCGAGCGACGTCGAGCGTCTCCGCGCCGCCGGCTTCGACGATCGCGCGATCCACGATGCGTGCGCCATCGTGGCGTATTTCGCGTTCGTCAATCGGATCGCTGATGGTCTTGGCGTGGAGATCGAAGAGCCGCCCGCCGAGGGACGCGAAGAGCATTGAGCCTTGAGAGACTGCGAGACCGAGAGAGCTACCGCCACCGCAGAACTGGCCGACTCGAACGGAGCGCCGAAGTCCGCACTTCTCGTAGAATCTGATGGCTCGCAGGAGCGGCGTGGAGTCCCGTTTTGCCTGATGGCACCGCGTGCGTGGTGATCCCGCCACCCCCTTGGGAGGCAACACCTATGTCGGAGACAAGGGCCAGCTCTGGTTTCGATGTATGCATTGCATGACTGTGTCCCTGGCGCAGAGTGGTGAGGGGCTGGTCGCCTCGCCGCCGCGCTTTTCCGGGCGCGCCCACCGATTCCTGTCTCAGATTAGCCAGGAACCGCTCGGCCTCATCCCTGCCCATGTAGCGACCGAGAATGGCCGGCTCGACCTCGGCGAGATCGACCAGCATGAGCCCGTCGAGGACGTCCCCGAACGCCGGATCGACGTTGAAGCCCAGGACCCGCGCGTTGAGCTTGAGATACTGACGCAGGAGCACCGGGACGCGCTTGCCGTCGCGCTCGACGAGCTCGACGAGCCGCGAGACCGCGTCGAGGCTCGCGACGATCGCGCCGTCCAGGATCGCGTCGCGAGGGCAGGGCCGCGGCGGCCGCGTCGGCGTGACCAGCGC